>CAZNLA010000016.1:0-26193 GCA_964573385.1 uncultured bacterium | reverse complement strand
CTTTTCCTCATGTTCACACTTTTCTACTTTCAAATCCTACACATGCCAATATATTACTGGCCGTAACGGTTCCATTAAATCTGACCCAAAATTAAACTGGTTATATACATTATCATGAAAAATACCCAACTGGGTCAGGTATCCACCTGCTGATATTTCTCGATTAACCGCCGCCAGCATAATGGCATAACCATAATTTAACGCAGCATTAACAGGTACTTCCTTACCGCGGTTATAATCCATACCAAACATGGCATTAAAATATACCTTGGCGGCATGCCCTTCGCGATTTGTGTCATCATTTATTCTGATCTCATCAATATATTTATCCAGCAATAATGCACCTTGGTTAGAAATGCGCAACAGATTATCGCGTTGCTTGCGTATCTTTTCAGCAACTATACATGTCCACACCGCCTGTTTGGTATCAATATTCCATGCTATCTGACTGCGTATTCTGGCAGTTGTGTCATGACATCCATAATAACCCATTAACTCAGAAAATGGGTTATGTTTTTCGTCACAAAATATAACCTTTACTTTACGCTTTATCAATTCAACCAGAAGACAGGCGGTAATTGATACCGCCGTATGCTCAATGATAACCGTCGATAATTCAGAAATATTTATTTTTACCACTGTATCCGTGCGTACCACCATCTGGTTTAATTTTAAATCCATCTTGCACGGGTTTGATATTACTACCATTCTCCAACTCATACTTTTTTCAGGTCAATCTCCTTCTCAAAAATTCCTGTCGATGACTGATTTATTATCTTTATAACTTTAACTTTTGAAATATCTTTAGATAAAACTAAAACGCCTACAGAACCTCCTCCACCGATAGATGAAAGGTCACATATTGGTGTTGAATGACATTGAAATAAATGTAATATTTCATATAAAACCAAACATTGTTTTTCAATAGGTAGAGATAAAAAAACATCATATTGTTTATTAAGTGTTTTCAATTGTGTTGATAATCGTGAATTATATATAGATGTTTGTAATTTATTTATCATAATATTATATAAATGTTTATTACCTTCTACGCTTAATTGGCTATAACTACTAATTTGTGGTAATTCATCATTCTTATTGTTCTTTCTACACCTTTCTTTATATAATACAATTTTCTTGATATATTCTTCATCTTCAGTAGGTAAATGAAGTTGAATCGCACATATAAAAACAAGTTGTGAATTTTGCCTCGCTGATAAGTGCATCAAGAAACCATCAACATTAAATAGTGTATTTTTCTTTATCTTGTGAATTAGCACTTTAGGATTACTTAATCCAAGGTTTTCTCGACAATAATCAGTTAGCAATGATTTGTCATTATTAATTATTTTCAACAAATATATAGGAACATATTCAATAGTACGAACTGTTTTCTTTTTATCCTCATGTTCTACCAGAAAGAAATATGCTCCGCTTGCTTTATTATACGCGCCGTATTTACCTTCAAAGTTAACCAGTCTTTCATCACTTCCCTTAATGGGTATTTGTCCTTCCCCTTTTTTCTTTATCATCTGGTCAAATAAACCGCCTTTTACCTCGGTCGCGTATCTGGTAAACAGCACATTATTTTTCGCCATATTTTTCTTGACCACAGACATAGTTCCATCTTCACCACATTTCCAGGCGGTTATCCCATTACGTATGACGTCGAACTCATACATGCGTTCAAAGTTATATGGGTATTTCTGTTGTTCGTTTTTCATGTAGTTGCGCGGGTCGCGGGTGAATTTTGTGTTGTATACATTACCTACAACTATATTCAAATAAGCGTCCTTTGCATGGTGATAATCATTAATTTCGCGAACCTTGATAAACTCGTTACTATACGAGTTATCTCCCGGGCAGCATTTTATACCTTTTCTAAACTCAGAAACATTTCCCGCTTTTACATATACCACTTCAGTATTTTCAAATATTTTATTCAGGATTTCCGCTACTGCCTTGGTTGACTGCCTGGTTTCTACTAATTGTCTTTCAATAAAACCCGCTAATTCATCATTACTTAACGGCGTATTTCGTGTTAAGCGTTCATACTTTATCTCAGATATAAAATCCTTATCTCTCAGTAATTTCCACAATACCGGTTGTCGCATATCTGCCTTCAATGGATAATCATCTTTCTTTTTAGCGTTACAGGTACGATGCACTAAAATTCGATTATTCAAACTGTCGTCTTTCACCTTTGATTGTGGATAAATATGGTCAATATCATACATATTCTGGTCAGACAAATCATTTATCTCAATAGCACCACCACAATACATGCATTTACCCATCTGGGTATAATACAGGTACAATCTGTCACCTTTAAAAGCGTCTTCAGATCTTCCTTCTATCTCTTTACGCCATTCTCTGCTATCATCAATGCATTTATCATAAAGTTCAATAAGTTTTTTCTGTCGCGATTTTGTAGGTTTTTTCACACCTTCTTCACGCGCGACTTCTACAAATACTTTCTTTGGAGCACCACCCATTATTTTCTTTATTTCACGCACTATCTCCAGCGTTTGCCATATACTGCGTTTAATTACCGGTGACACATACAAATCCTTCACCAGATTATCATAGGTGATGGCATTATTATTGTCATTCATCTCATCATTTTGCTTTTGTATTTCATCAATAAAGGTATATCTGTTGCTTAATAATTGCATCAGATTGTCATTTGTGTTGTATAAGGCGGAAATAGTGGTGAACGTTTCACCAGTGTCTCTATTAACGCCTTCCAACTGATTTAAGAATTTATCTGAAAATCTTCCCCAACCTGAATATCTTAAAGCACAGATAGATTTCTCTTCATCATTTGTTAAATCCGGCAGTCTTTTTCTTAATAACTGTTTTAACAATTTTTTATCTTCACCGAATAAAACCACATCTAAAATTATCTGTTCGAATAATGATTCGCTGATTCTGCCATTGAAAATGCGTTTATAATCTAAATATACCGACATATTAGCTTTAAAATCACCATCAATACCACTGATCACCATATCTTTATCACATATAGATTCAGAAAGTAGATAATCTCTTAATGCTTTGTTAGTCACTTTAGATTTAACCAAAAACAAATCAGTAAATATCCGCTGCTTTAATTCCACAGATATCAACTCATGGTTAATTTTAAGATTATTTAATTCATTTAGCACCATATATTTGCTGTATAATAACGAATGTTTTGGCACGACATCTTCACCCACCAGATAAGTACATTTATTCGTCATTCTTCGTATAAACTGTTCCGCACTTTTTTCTGTATCAACAACATCATCAAAGTTCCATGGTCTTATTTTTTCATTAACCTTCTTTACTATCCAGCAATTACCACCTTTTTCTTTATGCGCGTCATTTAACGGACCAATGTAATATGGTATACGGAACTTCATAATCATCTCAATCTTTTGCTGTATGGTTATGCCATCCGAATCTGATTCATTCAAAAACGGTAAATACTTAACTGCATTATTAAGGATAATTTTCATTTCACTCAAATGTACCTGAAACGGAATCACACCATTATCTTTTGATGTTTGTTTTGGCATAAATGAATTTAATTCCAAATCTTCCTTCATTGCTATAAACCGGTCATCTTCAGTTTGGATATTTTCGAACTGTTTTCTTAAATATTTATTAAAATCTTCCTGTGAACATTTACCATTTTCAACAACTTCTTTTTTATTATTACGTTTATTTACTGATACATAGGCCACGTAGTTATCTTTTAACTTCAAATCGCAGAATATCTCTGTATATTTTTCTTTAGGAAGGTATTTCTTAACAAGTTGTTTTAAAATACGTAAATCTTTTTTGTGTTTTTCATAAACTTTAACTTTTGCAGCAGACAGATATTTTTCACTTTGCAATATATCAGCAAGTACTCCCCAGTCATAGGCGCGTTTTAAAGTCTCGATGATATATATTTTATCCTGCAATACACTCGCTATCTCCGGTAATTTATCCTCAAAACCATTATCAGAAAAATTAATTTCCGGTTTTACATCTGATGACTCAAAGATTTCTTCACCAAATATTTTAACCAGATTAACCTTACCACCAACCAACAGATTCAGAATCTCTTTTTGTTGATTAGACGGATTGTTAATTAATTGGCTAATCTCTCTCTTTTTTAATGAGATACTTTTTTTTCTTAAAATATCAGCCAATTTATCATGGTCATTATCATTAAACTTAAAATCAAATTCATCAATTAAACAACTATTTATTTCACTAAAAATCAATTCAAAGGATGGTGTGGTGTCAAACTTCTGACCTTCAAATAAAAAATGTCCGCGATGTTTGACAATATGCGCTAATGCCAAATAAACCAATCTTACATCCGGTTGTCTGCCCTCTATCAATGCTTGTCTCAGATGATATATGGTGGGGAACTCTTTGTGAAAATCTTTATCAGTGTAGTTTTTATCGTAAAACAAACTATTCAATGATATCGCGTCACCAGTTTTATCATCTAAATGATACATACTTTCATTTAAACGATGAAAAAAAGCCGGATCAACCTTATGAATCTCAGGTGCCATTAATTCCTGCAGCAATTTAACGCGTTGCGTTCTTCTTTCCAATCTGCGACGTGCGCACCGGAATAAACGCCGTTCTTCAGCAGGATTGCCGGAATCAAATAATCGGACGCCCCAAATTGCTTTTCCGTTAAGTTTCATCAGATTATAATTTAAATCTGTAACCGCGAAACCGACTGAATCTGTTCCGACATCAACGCCCAAAAAATAATCATTAAATTTCTTTTTCATACCTATTGACATCTCCTTTAAAAATTGATAAACTCTATTCGATCTTAACCCTATAAGATTACACCTTAAGTTCAAATAAAAATTTATTCAAATCGTCTTTTAAGACTTCCACTGTGTGGATAAAGGCTTGCTTATGCGAGCCTTTTTTATTTTAGCACATAATCTTCAACTATTCTATATCTGTCATTATTTTTTTACGCCAATAACGCGAATAAACCGCCGAATACTGAAATGTTTCTGGGGTTTTCTGTGACTACATTTTTTTCACAAATCATATTGCCGTAAATATCAAACTCAATGGCTTTGTCTATACTTTTGTGAAAGGTGTATCCGGTTATATTGCCACAAAATATGCAACGTCCCAGGTTGATATGGAAATGTTCGCGGATTAGTTCGCTGATTTGTGGCATGGTGACGTGGTCGTTTAAATCGATATATTTTAACGAAGTCGCGCCATCAATATCGGTACGCACATATAAATATGGTCTGAAATCAATATAATCTGTTTGCATTTTTGTACCCCTTATCTCTTTGTTTTTAATATATTATCCGGGTAGGGTACAAAAATCTGTCACTTTAGTTTTATTTAAAAAAATTAATATTTATTTTTCATAGCATTAATTTCTTTACTGATATTCTTTATTAATTTATCCGGAGAAATGACGGTTGCCTTGCTGCCGAATGACAGTACCCATCGGGTTACCGCGTCCAGGTTATTAGCAGACATCTCCAATTCGCAATCACCATTAGGCAAGGTATTAATCTTCTGATCTTTGTGCCATATTCTTTCCCGAATGTAATTAGCGGTTTTTTTATCAAACTTTATTTTTACAATAATTTCTTTGCCGGAAATATTACCGGATTTCTTATCTATTCTTTCTTTAATGTCATTCTGGTCCGGGACATCAAATGTCTGGTGAAGTAGTTGCAATTCAGCGATTCTGCACAAAGCAAAATCTCTGATATCATTCCTTTTATGACAAAATCCAAAAAAGTACCAGATGCCGTCAAAATGATAAATGTGATATGGGTTAACATCTCTTGATGTTATTTCATCACTGTTGAAACTATGATATTTTATCCGCACGGTCTGCCTTTTCTCTATCGCCTTCATAATATCATTAAAAATTATAGTGTCATCTTTTTTTTCTATAACCTCATTATTACTTAAAATCGTCACATTTTTTGACATATTCGCTAATGTTAACGCACTTGATGACTGCATCTGACGCATTTTCTCCAATGCCCCTTTAATTGCCTGCGAATACGGGGTGGTACGGAACATCTCTGATACCTGCATGGCTATCCCCAACGCGGCAACTTCTCTTTCATCAAATGTATCCGGTGCCAAACTAAAAGGTTCATCATAAAGATACCCCTCCTGGCCACTGGTTCGCGAGGTTTTTATAGGGGCATTAAACTCTTCACGCAACATTTTAATATCACGTTTTATAGTTCTTATACCCACACCGCATAATTCAGCAAGTCTGGAAATAGATGGTCTTCTGCGTGATAATATTTCGTTATGGATTTTAAAAATCCGCGCTAATTCTACCCGATGATTTGCCATTTTAAATCCCCTTAAAAATAGTTTTCAGTTTTCGGTTTATAGTTTTCAGTTATCAGTTTTATTTTAAACACAGAGGGTTTTGAAGAGTGAATAGTGAAATTTGGAAGAGTGAAATTTTCTTATCTCTTCATCCTTCCACGAAACCTTCACTCTTCACCCTTCACTCTTCACTTTTCACTCTTCACTCTTCACTCTTCACCCTTCAGTATGCAAAATTGTTGGTATTTCAGTAATTGAGTTTATTATTAAATCCGGGATTATATTGCTGTCTGCCGGTAAACCTTCATTTTTATGGTCATTCCACACGGTAAAAATCCCCAGTTGTTGTGCTGCCAGGATGTCAAAATGCAGATTATCGCCCACCATCCAGGTGTTTTTCGCGTTTACATCGGCAATTTTTAACGCGTCCCGGTAAATACGTTCGTCCGGTTTGCCGTATCCTACCTCGCCTTCCACCAGAATAAAATCAAAATAATCGCGCAACATAAACCTGTCTATTTTCGCGTTTTGCACCAATGCCGCGCCGTTGGTAATCATCCCCAACTTATAACCAGATGACTTCAGATGTTTAATGGTATCAATAGCACCCGGGAAAGATTCGATATATTCTTCATGTAAACGGGCACGTTCTGTCGCCAAGGCGTTGGCGTATTTGTCATCCACTATCCCTAATTTTTTTAATGCCAGGGTAATTACCTGATACCTGGCGTGTCGCAGATCTGCCCGGCCTATGCGATGGCGGTCCAAATCACTCCAGTACCATTCCGCCATTTCATGAATCTCACGTTTTAACAATGCCGTATCTGCTATAGGTTGTATAGACGCGCAATTAGCAAATGACGCCTGCATGCTGGGTTCTATTGCGGCATGGTATGCCAATATCGTATCATCAAGGTCAAATATTATTAATTGGGGTAAAACTATTTTATTATCTTTCACAGATAAATAATAGCATTGAGAGTTATCTTTGGCAATTAATATTAATTAAGCTTAACATAATTAAATGCTATCATGATAATCATAACCAAAATAAAATGAATAAGTTTTCAATTTATTTGCCGAAATGGGTATAATTAAGGTATTATTTGCACGCATGTTTATAGATTTTAATGAGATTCGCGGGTTATTGCGGGCTATTGCTTACGACCACCAAAATGGTATTGAAGCAACCCATGATTTTAACCATACTGAACGGGTTGTAAAATTAGCGATTAGAATAGCAAATGATACCGCGGACGGTGACGCGCAGTTAGTAGAAATTGCGGCATGGTTGCATGATATTGGCAGATCGGTGCGCGATGATAAACGTTCGCACGCGTTGATATCGGCGGAGATGGCGATATCTATCCTGGCAGATTTTAATTTTAGCCAGGAAGAAAAAGATGAAATAATTGAGGCGATTAAAAGCCACAGTTTTTCTGCCGGTAGCATACCAATACGTTTAACCGGAATGATTTTACAGGATGCAGACAGGTTGGACGCTATTGGGTCAATAGGAATAGCCAGGACATTCGCGTTAAGCGAAGGCAGAACACTGTACCATTCCCGCGACCCATTTGCAGAAAACAGAGACCCGGATGATGATAACTATATATTAGACCATTTTTACGCGAAACTGTTAAAATTGCCGGACCAGATGCATACTGAAATGGCAAAACGAATGGCGGGTGAGCGTATTATGGTGATGCATGCTTTTCTGGACGCGTTACGTACAGAATTAACGGCGTCAGAGAAAAAAGTGGGAGAATAAATAAATGGTAGAACCGTTTGAAGACGTAGAAAAACGAGAACCGACCGAACATATTATCGGCAGGTTTATAGGCATATTGGTATTTATCGCCGGTATTATATTACTTGGCGCAACATTTTCCATTGCGTATAAAAGTTTTAACTCGCCGGATTGGTTTTTGCCGGCAAAAATGTTAAGCACCAAAGATCCTATCTCTCCGGCAAGACTGTATATTCCATTGGTTATAAAACTGATAATGTTGTTTGCAATGGGATATTTTGGTTCATTAATCGCATCCCGTGGCGCACAATTCTTTTTACACGCAAAAAAGGTCATCCAAAATGAATCTGCTGGCAATTGACCAGGGGAATAGCAGGACAAAATTCTGGCTGAAGACCACAGCAGATGACAAAAAATGGAGTTGTGTCAGTGGTGAGGAAGATGCGTGTAATGAACTATTGAACTTACCGGCTAATCTGCATATCGCTTTATCTTCTGTAAACACAACAAATCGTGACCGATTAATACCCTTATTAAAATTTAGCAAATTAACAGTTTTATCCGCGATGTCACCCCTGCCAATTAAAATTGAGTATAACGACGCGACACATTTGGGCATCGACAGGGTTTTGGCCGCCATCGGGGCGATGCTGATATCCGGTTCACCGGTAATTACGGTGCTGGCAGGTACCGCGACAGTGGTTGATATGGTTGATGCGAAAGGTGTCTATCGCGGCGGATTTATAGCCCCTGGCGTATTGTCATCCGCGGAAGGGTTATATAATGCTGCCCCGGCATTGCCACACCCCGTGTTATCACCCGATATAACAGTGCCAGGAACCACCCCGGAAGAATGTGTTAAAGCGGGCATAATAGCAAACGCTGCCGGTGGGGTAAAAGAGATGATTTCACTGTTGGCCAACCATAACAATATCATCATCAGTGGCGGATGGGGCAAATTAATAGCAAAACATATTAACCGGGAAGCGAATTATGTTGATGATTTGGTGTTGCGGGGAGTAATGCATACCCTGGAATGCATCTGTAATGATACCGGCGGCGTATAGTAAATATGCGGAAATTATTATTATTTATAATTGTGCTGTTATCACTCACACACCTGTTTGCCGGTACAGTGGTGCGTATTATCCCGTTGGAAAATACGCCGGTACACACGGCACTGGAAATATTAAATAACCTCGGCGCTTTTATCCCTGCCGGCATACAGGACTTTGCCGGATTTTCTGAACGGAATGTGTTATTTGTGAAGGCGGATAACCAGGAAGCAGTGGATAATTTTATTAAATTAGTAAAAGCTATTGACACAAAAATACAGCTAATTTCCGTTAAAGTAGATTTATTAAAAGTAAGAAAAACCGATATCGATAAATTGGAGTTTAAACCCGCGGGTGCGGGATGGTTATTGCCAAATGGTGATATAACCAACCTGTTAAAACCATCCGCAACCACCAGTAGCGAGAAAAACAGCATTTCGGCAATGGTATTAAAACCCGCAGGTGATACCCCGGCAAAGATTTATATGCCGAATGAAATATTAAAGTTTGGGACATTAACAATATCGTCTGCCGCAATATTAAAAGATGGCGGGATAACTTTATCAATGCAGACAGATGGCAAAACAATAATCCCAACCGTCACATTTACCCCGGGTAAAACAATGGTATTAATGTCATTTAATGGCAGCGAGAATAAAAACAACACCACCGCGCAAAACACGAATGTAAATAACCAGGCATCTGACAGCACATTACAGATTGTATTTGCGGTTACTGCGGAAATAATGAAATAGCCACAACTGACTTTAACGGAAATAAATAATCAGGGGTGATTAAAGGTTATAAGCTTAAATAACGTTGAAATAATAGATGTTTTGTAACGTTTAAGAGTTATATTTATTAACCACGAAATACACGAAGAACACGAAAAGAGTAATCATATCTTATAATGACAGGTCTTTCACTCATAAGGGTAATCTTGCTTAAAAAGGTCGCTTCGACAGGCTCAGCGTCCGGTCACTGAGCCTGTCGAAGTGACCTAAAGCGAAAGTCCTGTAATGAGTCAAATCAATATTCATTTTTCGTGTCTTTCGTGTCTTTCGTGGTTAAATTAATCGGTCTTGTCAAAAGTCCGGTTTATATTCCTCAACTATTTCTTAGCAATATCATAAGTAAATAATTTGTCATCATGCCGGATATAAAGCCTGCCATTGCATACCACCGGATGTGCCCAATACAGACCGGTACTATTTTTCGGCACTTCAAAAGTGCCGGTGGGTTTAAACTCTTTCGCCACACATGGTACCAACACCATGGTACCGCGTTCAGTAAGGCAATACATCATACCATCCGCATAAACCAATGACCCCTGTCCCAAAGTTTTATCACGATATTTTTCTTCACCGGTTAAGAAATCCAGACAAACCCATGCCGGTTTTTCATTGGACGATCCATACAGATATCCATCACACAGAATAACACCGCCGTGGATATTATCCAGTAAACCATTTTGCCATACTTTATCAACAGTTATCTTTTTATCAGTAACATTCAGTTTTAACAACACGCTTCCGCCACCATAGCCAGTTGTCGCAAACAGATATCCTTTGCTGTAAATAGGGGTGGGGATATTATTTTGTCTTTTATTGGTGAATGGGTATCGCCATAACAGTTTTCCGGTATCTGCTGCTACCCCAATTATAGATTTCTCAGTCAATGTCACCACCTGACGGATTCCTTTGTCAGTAAATAATATCGGCGAGGCAAACGCAGTTTTATCAGCAATATCTTTGTTAGTCCATATTTCAACACCGGTCTTTTTACCCAACGCTACCATGTAACCATTTTTGCCACCAGGCGAACAAATTAACTGGTTGCCATCAATTAAAACCGATTCTGTATAACCGTAATCTGGACAAACTGCATCAAATTTCTTTGGCAAATCAACCGACCATTTCAACTTGCCATCCTGCGCGTCAAATGCTGAAAGCAATCCCAGGTCGTTAAGGTGATAAACTATTCCATCATCCACCGTAGGGGTGGCACGCGAACCGTCATAACTGTTGGCCCACGGCATCTTCACCGCTTTCCATTGGTCCCCATTCACCGTCTTCCATACCAGTTTCCCCGACATATCAAACGCCATAACATATGTCTGGTTATTCATCGTCCCGGCAGTATAAATCATCTTTTCTGTTACGGCCACACTGCTGTAACCCTTGCCACACCCATCAGCAGACCACAATAAAACCGGCCCACCCACCGGCCATTCCTTCAATAACCCCGTCTCCAAAGTAACAGAATCCCTATTTGGCCCCTGCCACTGTGGCCACACCGGCAATGCAGATTGGCAAAAGGATAATGAAATGAAAAATAAAGATAATAAATAAGTGAACTTTAATAACATCAGTTTATTCCCCTTATCAATTATGGTATCACTTAGAGGGTGGATTTGCAATGATTATAGAAATTAATAATGATTCTTAGAATTAAAAAATCAACAGAAAATTATGTAGATTAATCAGGTAATTCCAAACAATGATAATTTGAAATCGTAGAGACGCAATATTTTGCGTCTAAAATGCAACATTTTCATTAATCTGTTTTCAAATTAATGTATGAGGGTAACAAGACGCAAAATATTGCGTCTCTACATGAAACTATTTTTGTCTTGAACCACGATTTATAGGATTAATGGATTATTGGATTATAAAAAATCCTGTAATCTAATAATCCACAAAATCGTGGTTCAGACGAAATTTCACGCTTCACTCTTCTAACTTCATTATTCACTATCCGGGCTCCCGCCCAGTTCCAAACGGTGACCAGGCATGAAAGGGTGACTAAATATTGCAAAACAAATAATTTCACATTTTGAATTATAAATAAAAATCGTAGAGACGCAATATTTTGCGTCTAAAATGTAACATTTTCATTAATCTGTTTTCAAATTAATGTATGAGGGTAACAAGACGCAAAATATTGCGTCTCTACATGAAACTATTTTTGTCTTGAACCACGATTTATAGGATTAATGGATTATTGGATTACAAAAATCCTGTAATCTAATAATCCAAAAATCGTGGTTCAGACGAAATTTCACGCTTCACTCTTCCATCTTCACATGATTAACTACAGCTTTACTGCTTTTTCTTATCTTCCATTTCTAATTCTGCTAAAGTATTCCTAACTTCTTCAGCAAAGTCATCCAAATCATAATCATAATTCACTAATATTTCATCATTTAACCACTTTAATGTTTTTTGGTCATTTTGTTCTATTGCCAATTCTAATAATAATGTTACCGCGTCAATCTGTTCAGGTTCAATTTTCAGCATATTTGTTAATATTTTAATGGCCAATTTCGGTTTTCTTAATTCGCAGTAGGCATTCGCACACATAAAATGCGCGATCATATCAACATCATCATCTTCAAGCACTTTATCAATCATTTTTAAAGCATCTTTTGTGTTTCCCATCTCTGCATATATCATAGCCATGTTAGCATACGGCATTGTTAATTCAGGAGATAATTCAATTATTTTTTTATAAATAATCAATGCTTCTTCATAATCTTCTTTTAAATTTGCGATGGCACCTAAAATTTGATATCCGGTTATATCTTCACTATCAATTTCAAATATTTTTTTAGCTATATTTTCTGCTTCATCAAATTCTTCCAGGAACAATTTCATACCCGCTAATATCCCGTATACATCAACCTCATGTATTTTGCATTTTATAAGACATTCAATAATTGTTACGCCATCATTAATTCTTTCGTCTTCTTTCAGAATATCACAAAGATACATAATGATTCCAATTAATTCATCTTTGTTAATTTCAATCGCGCGTTTCCAAATAGCCATAGCTTTTTGTTCTTCACCATTTAGTAAATACGCACTACCAAGGAGTGCGAATATATTTGCATCTTTTGCCAATAATAATTTTGCTTTTTCAAGAAATGCTATTGC
The DNA here is from genome assembly GCA_964573385.1 of uncultured bacterium. GTDB lineage: Bacteria > Armatimonadota > Hebobacteria > CAIYQO01 > CAIYQO01 > JBAXQQ01. Next base: position 13,120 of record CAZNLA010000016.1, on the reverse strand, counting down.
TTTTTTATTTTCTAATGTCTGAATGTATAAAAAGCCTAAACCTAAATATGCCTCAATAAAATCACGTTGCAATTTTATTGCGTTCAGATATGATTTCTCCGCATTTTCATAATCTGAATTATCAACATACATAATTGCTTCATTGAAATATTCTTCTGCTTTTAAACCGCTGACTTTCATTTTAATTACCTTCCTTTATAATTTTAGTAAAATAGATAAAAATTATCAACCGATTTTTACGGTTACCATACCATATGCGGGTATATCAACTGATAATATGCCACCAGTCATTTTAGCGGTGTTTGTTGTTAATGCTTCTTCCAATATATTTGTCTGTATTGCCACCGCGTTATTATCAGCGATGCTGTTATGCAGTGTCACTTTTGCTGTAGTCGCTTTGCCTTCCATCTCGTAAAGGCGAATTATTATGGCGTCTGAATCTTCGGACTTTTTCATTCCGCTAAGCATTACATTAGGTGTCAGAAATTCAACGTATTGCTGATTTGACGGCAATGTGCCGGTTTGTTCGGTGGTATTTATAACATTTAACGGCGCGTTAAAGCTATACCCCGCGCGGGTTGAATCGCTGGCAGTCCATGCACCTATATGCGGTTGCAGAGCAAAAGATATAGTATGTTTCCCAAGTTCCGGTAATGGGTCCGGGTCATAACTGCTGCGCAACAATGACATGCTGATTCCTTTTTCATCTACGCTGAAACCATATTTGCTGTCATTTAGTAATGTCGCGCCTACCGGTTCCCCCACACCATCATGGGTGCCAGTTACATCCACCCAACGTAATGCCGGCACTTCACTGCCATTTTTAACGCGAATATGGTCGCCATTCGGACATTCAAAAGACGCTACCCCATCGCGTATTGCCAATGGGAAAGATATATTTAAGGATGGCATACCTATTTCCGCGCTACCACGTTCCAGCCAATTAACATCCAGTTTAAAATCTACCTGTTTGCTGCCCGTTGCCAGCATAATATCCAGGGTGAAAACGCTGTCATTTAATGAATGTTCTGACCTCAGCACCCCTAAATACGGCCCTGACTGGGTACAGGATAATGTACCGCCGGTTGTAAACGGTATATTTCTAACTGGTTGACCGATATGCCAGGCAGACATGCCGGCAGGTGCCTGCATGACAAACTCAAGCAAAGCGATATATTCACCCGCGGGTACCATGTCGATTCCTGTTTTTTTATCGATTAAATGGATAATGGCGCCGGACGGTTGATCAACTTCCACTAATAAATATTCATTTTCCAACACACCTGTCACATTACCGGCAAAACTGAAGCAATCTGTCTCTGCTCCCTGTTTTGAAATACCACCAAGGCGGGCTATCACCGGTTTTGTTTTTATATCTGTAGCAGCAGTGCGGGAAATGCTATACGCACGGTAACCCATTGCCGGTATCTCCACCGGGAAGGCGACTTCGGCGTATTTATGTTCCATCCACCAGAATGTACCACGAGTTAATAACTGCGCCGGCACTCTTGTTCCGTTTTCGTCCTGCACTATCATTTCATGGTCACGATAATCACGGTTCCATACCCGGGCAGTAATTACCTCGTTACGTGGCCAGGGGGTGGGATTAAAGATAACATACGGGTCACAGTTATCAGCACCGATACCGAATCTGGAGATTGCGCCATCTTTGCCGATATCACCCATCCCCGCGCCTAATCCCTGCCCGGTGCGTATTCCGCTATCCAACGGACGCATGGCAGTGCCGGGGTTGCAGGCGGCAGTATTTACCATCCCCGCAATGGTGCGGAGCGAATGAGTTTTTACCGAGGTGGTATTTGCCAAAATCTCCTGGAATAATCCCTGCGCGTGTTCGTAAGTAGCGTGAACACCGGAACCGGGAAGTATATCGTGGAACTGGTTAAACATGGTATGTCGCCATGCGGTGCGCAATAAATCTGTCGGATATGGCAAACCTGCGACGCTAGTGCCCAATAAAGCGCATATTTCTGCCTCTACCACCGCGTTTTCGCTGCATCGGTTGGCATGTTTAATATTGCTTTGCGATGTATAACAACCCTCAAATATAAAGTTCATTTCACCATTATGCACCGGCAACGCGTCACCATTTGCCTCAGCAATATCAAGGAACTCCGTCGCGGTACTGAACTTAATATTCGGGAAAATTGGCCAGGTATTCATTTCCAATCCACGTCGTAAATCCTGGCGGGTTGGTCCGCCACCATGATCTCCTACGCCATAGACAATCATGTAATCTTTAAGCCCTGTCTCTTTTTCAAAATCAAAAAGATGCTGTGTGGTGGATTTTGGGTCAATGGAATTGTTATACCACTTACGCAGGTCGTCAAATGCCAACACCCGCGAACCATCCTTCCCCTGCCACCAGAAGATATGTGGGCCTGGTCCGGTACGGCAGAAGTAATATCGTTTCACACCGGCATCCGCAAGTATGGTAGGAATAGTGTGCGGATGGCCAAATGTATCCGGTTCCCAATCCAGTGTGATGGCATCATACGACAAACCAAATTCTTCGGCAAAGAAACGTTTGGTATATAACAGGTGACGACAGATGCTTTCGCCCGATGACATATTTTTATCACCCTCAACCCAATGATTGGCGGTAATCTCCCAACGGCCTTCCTTTACCCGTCGTTTCACCGTTTCATACATCCATGGCAGGTAATCTTTCATTATCTGATATATTGAAGTCTGACTTTGCGAAAATTTAAAGGTGGGGAATTCATCCATTAATTTATCAACAGTGGTGAAGGTATCATTTACCACCGCCACCGTCTCTGGCCAATTCCACATCCAATTCATATCAATATGCGCGTGTCCGATGCAATGCACAGTATATCTTTTAGCAGCAATGCCGATAGGGGCAAGAATAAATTCCGCTTTGGTAACCGCTTCCGCCTTGGACTTGCCTTCTGCCAAAGCGTTTTGTACCGAAGCGACTGCCCATTCGATCAAAGCCTGCCATTCGGTGGTGTGTGCCGGAGACGCGTCTGCCAACCGGGTAGCGAACTCCACCTCTGCTTTAATGCGATCAAGCCAACCTATTTCAGTCACGGCAGTTTTATCAATTTCCTGCCAACCTGCATCAATTCGGTCAATAAATGACAAGTCTTTATCAGAAGTGGACATAAGTTATCCTTTGCAACGGCAATATCACCGATTTATTTTAATAGATAATAATAAATTCGATAAAATTGTTTTATTCCCTGCATTAAAATAGCGGTATAGTTAACTTTTAATGATATGGTTACGTCTTTACAAAATATTATTTTCAACATGTTAAATTATAATAAAACTATTGACAATAATTTGCCATATCTAATAAAATATCCAAAGAAAAATTAAAGGATGTAAAAGAGATGACAATTGAAATATATCTGCATTTTAAAGGCAACTGTCGTGAGGCAATTGAGTTTTACGCAAAGGCTTTCAACTCAGAATTTCCAAATATTTCCACATGGGGTGACGCGCCACCAAACCAGAATGCGCAATTTCCTGATGAAGTCAAGAAATTGGTGATGAATGCGCGAATGAATATAAATGACAGCATAGTAATGTTTTCTGATATTCCTGTTCCAGAAATGCCATACATCATTGGCAGTAATATTAACCTGGTAATTAACAATGAAAATATCGACGAATTAAAATCTGTATTTAACGCACTGAAAGAAGACGGCACGGTTATAATGGACCTAACCGAAACTTTCTGGAGCAACTGTTATGGCATGGTAACAGACAAATTCGGGGTAACATGGCATTTAAATAGTATGTTTAAACCGTTTGAGAATGCTTAGTTATTGTTAAATAAGGGTAACATCTTAAAATTAGATTCTTTTATTTATTTTAAACTTTTATTATAAAGGTAATCAACCATGAAAAACCACCTCTTATTTACTATCTTTGCATTTTTAATTACATTTTTGCTCAGCAGTTGTGGAGAACATAAATCTGCGCTTATATCCACCCCTGCGGCACCGGTTGATATACCTTTGACTTTTGGGGCACCACATAATCTGGCTATAACAGCAAATGCAAACGATGCTGTTGCTGATACCGTATCTGGTATTACATTTATATTACCCCAGGGTGGCAGTGGCACATTAACAATAACGCCAATTGCCACTGCACCTAATCTACCGCGCGCAACCGGTACGGGGTTTCGCATGGAAGGAATGGATAATACCCCCATAACCTTACGATTTCCCAAGCCTGTTGATGGTAAAGAATTAACCGTGCACGCGTATCTGCCCGCAATTGGTGCCTATGACGGCGCGCCACGACCTGCCATGGATTGGTACCTGACATTACCGACATCAACTGACGACAACTATATTTATTATGCTTTAACACGCCCTGCATCTGTTGCCGGCATTAAACGGCAACTGTTATCATCCGGGAACAAAAGAACCGCAACTGCTACACCAGAAATATATTACCCCAGCATTAGTGACCCGGTTCTGAAAAGACCAATTATAGAACAAAAAATAAATGATTATATAAATGCAATGGTAAATAAATTACCTGCAGAAGGACGTGCTTTCGTAAACTTGCATAGAAAGAATCGTCCTTATTCGTTGGATGTTCAATGGAATCCAAAATATAACTATTACTGTTTTGATGGTAACACTGCAACATTAGCGTTTAAACCAGATATTCCGGATATGATAATAGCACATGAGGTCGGTCACTATATTACCCACATGCTAATGAGTGACGCACAATATCTGAACTTACAATGTATAACGCCTGAAACACATGAAGTAGGTCAACTATTTTCCCGTGCATCAGGAATAAATGATGACTATGCTTATTATCTGACATGGATGATTGATGTTGAAGCATCTGGAATCACCGGTGCAATGGCACCAGATCCTGTTTCCACGTTTTATATTATGCTTAAAGGACCAAAAGCAGCAGATGCACCAGGTCGTGAAGGTTTTGCCGCAATTTTAATGTCATGGCTTACAGATAAAGCTATCTCCCCGATGACTGACTTTGACAAAACAAAATCGAATATACCACTGATTAAAGCAACCCCCGGCGAGGTGGCATGGGTTATCAACAGTGGTGCAGCAACTATTAATGATTTATGGACTGCATTACAAGGAATAATCGGTACTAATAAAAAATGGAGTGGTACTGCCTTAGGGGTGGTAGCAGAACGTGTAGGGTGGAGTTTTACCGGTCGTGGTAAAGTAACCGTTAATAACATGCCAACAGCAGGAGTAGCCGTAAATACCGAATATAATGTATGGCAAACTACTGATCCTTTATCAACTGTCCCTTACGCACCAACAGGTACATTTTCATTAGGAACAGGTGAATATACCATTTATCGTCTTCCTTATGGTGCTATAGGTCTGGGATTTGATTATGAAGGCAAACACGCAGAAAGTTTTGGCATGCATGATTTATCAACCTTAACAACGACTGTAATAAAATATGATGATGCCAATATAGATAATTATAACATTGTCACACTTGCACCAACACAGCAAATTGTTCTGCCATATGGCTGGAAAGGAGCAGTATGGCCAGGAGCATGGACGATGAATGTGAGTTGCGATTTGAAAACATCTATACCCACTTCGGTTGTAAGTGATATTGTATTTCCTTATGGTGACATTAAAACCTCTCGCATTATAAAACTACATGTCCCACCAGATACTCCTTTTACACTTTCGCTGAAATGCACGTTATCAGGAATAATATCTGGTTTTGATGGAAACGCATATTATGCAAATAATCTTAATGATATCTGGTATGCAAATAATCTTGAAGTAAATACCACTACAGGTGGTTACACCCAGTTATCAGATTATAATTTTGCTAAATGTCCTGGTACATGGCTTAATCTATCAAATGGATATACATTCCCGGAAGTAACAGCCAATATACCTGCAAATGCAACTCAGGCTGTATACTATACAATAAATCGGGATCCATTATTATTATTACCCCAACCCCAACCATTAGGTAATTTCTCATATAACACTGCACCTTTAGTATACATTCAGTTTATACGCAATTAGAGAGAAACTTAAAAAAAATTAATATTAATATCGGCATTACATTGTATAAGAGAACGCCATAATAGAATGTCCATCTTTAATATCTAAAATTGTATTTTTCTGTTATAATCTATATTCAATAATCATATGGTAAACAGAACTATTTATCAGGAAATATCAGTAGGTTTATCATCATATTATAAAGGTGAAATTAATGAATAAACCAGCAGTAGTATTTATAGGTGCGCATCCGGATGATATTGTCCGGTGTGTTGGCACATTGTTTTTGTTGAAAGAAAAATATCAGGTTTATGATTTTTGTATTTGTTCCGGACAACGTGGTTATGCTACAGAAACCGGTGGATATGCAAATTTTGATTACCCACCCCGCGCAGATGTTGGCGAGGAACGAATACGCGAGGAAAAGAAAGTTTGCGAGATGTTATCCGCAAAATTAACAGTATTCAATGAAATTGATGGTGAAATTTTCGCGCATCGTGAAATTTGTAATGCGGTTGCGGATGAATTGTTAAAGATAAAACCTGTTGCGGTTTTCACCCACTGGCCATTGGAAAAAGCAGACCATGCCGCCGTGTCAGAAATAACACGGCACGCATTGCACCTTTCCAAACTATTCTGGACCACTGAGTTATATATGCCGATACATATTGGCGAATGTTATAAAGTACCACAACCGGATATATTTGTTAATATTTCACAGGTTATCAAACAGAAACTTGAAGTAGTAAAAATATATAGTAATCGCCTGGGAGAAGATGCTGTTGAAAGAATCCAAAGACAAAATCAGCATTACGGTATGCAGACCCAATGTGAATATGCCGAACCATTCATAAGTGGATTATCCCAAATAGGGACACGTTGGAACCGCAAAGCCGGTTCAATATTATTTGATTTGTGATTATTACATAACGGTTAACATTTTTTTGATCATCAGAAAAAGATATAAGTAAAAATTGGAAATTAAATAGATATTGTAGAGACTTTTGCAAAACCTGTCTGAATTGTAGGGAATGCCGTCCCCGGCATTCCGTTAATATAGAGTTTCTATCTCAAAGAGGAATGCCGGGGACGGCATTCCCTACAGAAAAAAACAGATATTATCTGGTTTTGCAATTGCCTGTGTAATCATTCAGATAATTATAAGTTATTAATTAAAAATAAAGCCTCCTGAATATTAATTCAGGAGGCTTTATTAAATTAAATAAATCAAATCATTCAAATAATAAATTAACTGCCGACTAAAAAATCGGCAGTTAATTTTTAATTGTATTATTGTATAGTGAATGTTTTATTGAATGATGTTACAGTGATATCATCACCTACAGCCACTGTACCATTGTTATCAACAACATTAACTGACAGGGTGTGTGGTCCTGCGGCTACTGCTGCTGTATTCCAAACCTTAGTATTAACACCAGCGGCTAAGGCAGGTGCAATAGCAACACCATCCAGATAGAATGTATATGTCTGGTTTGCAAGGATACCACCATTTGCTGTAGCGGTAAGGGTTACTAATCCACCAGCAGCTATTGTAGTCAAAGGATTTGTTGCTAATGATACGGAAGTCAAAGGACGATAAACTGTAAATGATATAGCAGATGAGTTCAATGTTGCAGCAGGATCAACACCGAGAGTGTCTTTAGCTACGACAGTGACATTGCTATAGGTTTTAACAGCAGCAGGTGTCCAGGTATATGTGTTGCTGCTGGAAAAATCGCGTAATACAACTGAACCATACATGAACTTGTAAAGTACTGTTGAACCACCACCTGTTGCAGTTGCTTTCAATTTAACCTTTGCACCGGAAGCGAAGGTAGTTGAAGCAACATCAGTTTCACTGAATGATGCTACACTAACTGCTGTTAAGTCAGTATGTGCAGGAGGTGTTGGGTTAACAGTAATTGTTAATGATGATGTGAACGGACCAGCACCACCGGTTGATACGTCAGTAGTTGAAACAACTACGTTATAAGTACCGGCAGCGGTTGGTGTCCAGGTTGCAGTATTAGTGGTAAGCGCGCCATCTGTTGTGGCGATACTTGCTACAGGAACAACAGGAAGAACACCGGTGGTGGTAAATGTATAGTTATTTAATGCTCCACCCTTTGCAGTTGCAGTGAAGTTAATAGGAGTATTAACTAATACTGTGGTTGCTGACGCGGCTAATGATACTGATGTTAATGCAGGTGTCACTACCAATGGTAATGCGGATGCAGTAACGATAGCAGTAGGATCAGTTGCTTTTTTGTCGCGAACCTGTACTGTAAGGTAATAGGTTTTCAGATATCCGGGTGTGAACTTGTAAACATTATTAGCAGTTCTGCTGGCATCAATAGCAGCATTAAACTTGCTTAATATAACTGTACCATTCATAAACTGGTATTCAAGATCAATACTGCCTTCTGTTGCTGTTGCAGTTAATGTTACCTGCTGTCCAAACAGAGCTTTTTCTGAAGGACTGGCAACCAAAGTTAATCCGTTAGCGGATAATGGATCTTTTACTGTGAATGCAGCCATTGCAGCAGAAGCGATGCCGTCTGTAGTGTCGCCGGTTTCCCGTGCGTAAACTTTAACATTGGCATGCGCGCCTACAGTGGCAACCCACTGGCAGGTAGTTACTGTTGAGAAGTCGCGGATAATTGTTGTGTCATCCATAAACTTATATTGAACTGCACTGGAACCACCGGTTGGGGTTGCAGTGAATGAAACAACGTTACCGGTTAAGATTGAACCTGCTACAGGGGCAGGAGCAGTGAATGCTACTGATACTGCAGAAAGAGCGCCTTTAACTTCAAATGGTATTGCGGTTGCGTTTGATGTAAGAGTAGCTAAAGTTACTGTATCAGTTACTTTAACTGTCAGGTAATATGTGCCAACTTCACCGACTACAGGAGTCCAGGTGTAATTGTTTGTGCCTACAATGGCAGGAGTTACTGCTGTTGTAACTGCACCGGGATTTGTAGTCTTAAAGAACTCATACTGTAAAGAAGCAGCACTGGTGCCACCTTTTACTGTAGCTGTTAAAACAACCGGGTTGCCAAATAACACTGATGTTGTTGGTGCAATTGCTAAAGATACACTTGATATCGCACTGGTTACGGAATAAGGCAGGAAATTGGACGCAACCTGTGTTAATGGGTTAACACCACCTTTATCACGTGCAATAACATAGATATTATGGGTGCCTGCGGTTGAAGGTGTCCATGTATATGTCGCAAGACTCTGATATACCGGATTGCCATCAACATCAGTAGTACTACCACCGACTGTTGTTAATTGTGTGCTGCCATCCATGAATCTGTATTCCAGATTAGCGGTAACACCGCCGGTAGGAGTAGCTGTTAATGTAACAGTATCGCCGACCTGACAACCTGCGGCAGGAACGGCAGAAACAGTAACCTTTGATAAAGTTGCTACAACAGGATATGACACTACAGGTGCCGATGTAAATGTAGCTGTCGGTACAACACCTTTGATATCTTTAGCTACAACAGTAATTTTATGAGTATTTACAAATTGAGGTGTAAATATGCATACATTGTTACTGCTGAAATCCTGCAGAACAGTAGTTCCGGCAGAACCGCAGAGGAACTTGTAAACAACTGAGTTGCCACCTGTTGCGGTTGCGGTTAAAGTAATTGTTTTTCCAACAACACTTGTTGTTGATGCAACACCATCTACTGTAACTGCTAATGCTACGCCGGTTAAAGGACCGGTTACATCAACATTTACAGAGTCTGAAGTAACAGCTGTTAAATCAATGTCAGTTGCGGTAACTGTCAGAGCTTTGGCACCGGATGCTGCCGGTGTCCAGGTATATGTGTTACTTGCTGTTGTTGCTAATAATACAGCATTTTCATAATACTTATAGGTTAAGGATTTGCCACCGGTTGCGGTTGCAGTCAGTAACAATGATTTGGATAATAACAGTGTATTGGCAGGTGCTGATAAAGTAACATCAGTTAACTGGTCTTTAACAACGTAGCTAACATTCGGGGATGCGACTTCAGTAGTAGCAACAATGCCATTTTTATCGCGGGCAATAACTGCGACATCATGGGTACCGGCAACTGTCGGAGTCCATGTAGTTGTTGCAGCTGCCTGATATCCGGTTAAATCCACACCGTCAATCATAAACTTGTATTCAACATCAGCACCACCGGTTGCTGTTGCTGTCAGATTGATTATAGTTCCGACTTTCTCTGTATCTGAAGGTTGGGTTGCCGCAACAGAAACAGCGGATAATGCCGGATTAATAACAAATGTTGATGTAGCGGAGTCTACAGTGGTATTTGGATTTGCACCGTTAAGATCACGGGCAATAACTTTCAACGCGTGGGTAACAGGTGTTGCAGAAGATAATGCCGGTGCTGTCCACTGATAGATATTATCAGCAGAGAAATCGCGTAAAACAGTGGTAACACCGCTTACTGTATCTGTGAACTTGTATTCTACATTTGCACCACCGGCAACACCGACTACTTTAGTATCAGCAGTAAATGTAACTACCTGACCAGGTACCCGGGTGGAAGCAGCAGGTGATGGATTTGGATTAACTACAGCTAATGCCGGTTTAATTTCATAATCCACTTCCTGTGAGAAAGCAGATGCATTAGCGGGTGTTGTGCTATCGCGGTATCTTACTTTTAATTTACTTGTCTTAATATCACCGACTAAGGAAGGAGTCCAAACGTAACTGTTGCTTGCTGCGTAGGCGCGGGAAACAACACCATCAATCTGGAATTCATATTCTACATTTGGCACACCAGCATTTGATGCTGTAATTGTTATAGGAGTATTCAGTGCGCGTGGGGATGCCGGCGATGCGGATAATGTAACCGTAGGGATAATCATACGGGTACCGGCACCGGTATTAGGAATTGCGGTTGAAATTACCGCATTATTAATTGCGTACGAACCGGTAAAGGTGAACCAGCCAGCACCTGCTGACGGTGGGGTTGCTGTATAGGTTAACACCCGGTTCACACCATCCAGAAATACCCATTTTACTTTGCCGTTAACAGCATCGTAAATACCGGAGTCACTGATGTTGGATACAACCCAACCCGTTGGGGGTTGATCCTGTACTGTATAAACCAATACTGGTTGAGTTACTGCGGTGGTTAAGGTAACCTGATACCCACCACCCTGTGCAGCTATTGCGGAAGTCACTGTTAGTGCTCCGGCCGCAAATGACTGCATTGCGCAACATAAAACACCCGCTATAACGAGCAATTTTAATAAATATGATTTCATTTATAGTCTCCTATCTTCTTTCCAAACCATAAGTAATTATTTTATGGCGACAAAGGTAAGTTGTTTATAACTTAAACAACTACACCTGAACTAGTTCGCAGATACGCAACGGAATCCGACGGTGTTAAGGTAATCATTGGGTGAGTTGCCATTACGGAATGCGGTGTTGAAACCGTTATAATTGTTTTCGTACCACGAACCGCCTCTCTTAACACGCAGGATTGTACCTGTTGGAGGTCCTGCAGGACCAGTAGGATTTGTTTTGGCTGATGCACTGTATGATCCGTAAAAATCCGAACACCATTCCCAAACATTTCCCGCCATATCTTCTGCTCCACACCAGCTTACGCCACCAGCGAAACCTGCTGGTCTTTGAGCAGCGGTTCCAACTACCGGCCAGGTAGATTTTCCAGCCTGGTATGAATTGTGATCATTTGCGCACTTTGTTAAATCCCATCCATTAAACGGATCTAATAATGTTGCAGTTCCACCCCATGGATAATTGCGTTTTTGAGGTCCGGCAGCAGCATATTCCCACTGAGCTTCGGTCGGAAGAGTAACGCCAGCCCAGTCAGCATAAGCCTTGGCATCATACCAGCTTATATTAACAATCGGATGATTTTGTAATGATGAATCAGTCCAGCCGGTTTTACCTGCCCAGCTATAACCGGTTGGGAATAATGGCAGTGTTCTGGCAGTATCTTCACAAAAAGCTAAATACTGTGCGACAGTAACTTCGTATTTATATATCCAATATCCTGATAAAGTGGCCTGGAAATTAGGCTTCTCATTATCATTGACACCACCCATAGTGAAGGTACCGGCAGGAACATAAACCATTGGCGCATTATCTGCAGAATTAGGTTTAAGATAAATCTCACTCCGTTTCCAGATATCAATAGCTTCTGTGGCTTTCTCCAGTGTATATCCGGACATTCCTAATTGATATTGATAAGAATAATCCAGCATTTCAGACATGGTAATTTCACCATTTTGTGGAGTTGTATCAGCAGGGTGATACGTTAATGACGGTCCCTGAGAGAACGCCATTAGTCCAAGGTTGATCAAGAGCATCAACACAATAATTCGTCGCATAAATAGTTCTCCTATATTTTTTTCATCCCACTAAGGGATGCTTTGAACCAATTTAAATAAAGCCACTAAACCAATCTTTTCATTGTATTTTGTTAATAATAAACACCCTGTATGTGGTTGTCAATAGATTTTTTATATTTAAAAAAAAAAATTGAAAATCAACATGCTTAAATAACCATATTCTTATGTTGATTTCACTTATTAGTCTAACATATTGGTAAAATCGTCAGATTAATATTAAAAATGTCATTTTAAGCAGATTTCTTTTTAATGCGCGAAAGTCATGATTCTTTTTTATTTTTTCAATGCAGCCAGACGACGGTCATGACCGAAAATTACCATGATATCACCTTCGTGTATTTCCAGGTCAGGGCCGGGAGACGCAACAAATTTATCACCTGATTTCAGTAATAATACCTGCAAACCACGACGGGTGGGAAGATCCAATTCACCTATAGTCCGTTTCCACCAACCACGTGGGGCAGAAATTTCCTCAATACCAAAACCACCGGGAATATCTAAAAAGTCTAACATGTGGGTAGATGTTCCTATCATATGGGCCAATCTTTTACCCATATCACGCTCAGGTTGTACTATTTCATCTGCCCCGACTCTCTCCAACACCTTACGTTGCTGATCTGTGAGTGCCTTGCAAATTACCCGGCGCGCGCCTAATTCCTTAAGATTCAGTGTAATCAACACGCTTTCTTCCAAATCAG
>CAZNLA010000015.1:0-26438 GCA_964573385.1 uncultured bacterium | reverse complement strand
AAACGTCAAAATACCTGCTAAAATCTATAATTAATTTTAATTTGCAATTGGCTCTGACATATTTATCGTTAGTTGGCAGAATATGACTAACAAAATACTCATTAGTCAAATCGACCAAACTCAGGCAGATGTTTGTGATTAAGAAAAAATCATATGTAACATAGAAGGAGGTAAATTCTATGCAAAAAATATTTATCCTGTTTGCAATATTGATACTTACAGTATGTGCAACATTCCCGGCACACGTATCCGAAGAAGGCACAAAAAGTGCCGGTTCCCCAGCGCAAATATTCAAACACAAGCGTCCTGATGTGGGCAAACCCACTGAAGTCGCCGTGGGTTTCTTTCTGCGTGACCTTGAGGAGCTAAACGCGGAGCGTGAGAGTTACGAAGTCAGCGCCTACCTGACAATGACGTGGAAAGACACACGCCTTGCCTTCGACCCAAAGAAAGCCGGAACCAATCAGCGGATATACAATCCAAAAGCAATCTGGACACCGGACCCTTTCTTTCCGAACGTAATGGGAACCCCGAGTATGGAAGAGGTTGAAGTGATAGTCCTGCCGGACGGTACTGCCGAATACCGGGCACGCGTAGACGGAACATTCTTCTCAACTTTCAACATGCGTCGCTACCCGTTTGATTCCCAGACGTTGCGGGTCGAATTACGCTCGGAGGACTATGATGAGAGCGAGGTGGCCTTTGTCGTTGACCAGGCTGCAACCGGTAAACACGCGAACTCATCTCTGGTAGAATGGACCATCGGGTCGGTGGCCGCCAGCACAAGTGTAGTATCCAACCACGGCGTACCAGATAAACTGGACAAGATATTTCATGGTTCTCAATACCTTTTTGAGATTCCTGTTACCCGTAAACCACTTTTCTACCTGTGGAGTGTGTTGCTTCCACTGGCGTTATTCGTAATACTGTCCTGGTCTGTGGTCTGGTCAAAGACATTTGAAGGAGCGACAGTAATCGCATCCATTCCAACATTGGCTTATGTCACATTCAACATCGTTATTATCGTTGAATCACCACGGGTTGGCTATATGACTTTCCTACACGCCTGCATTACTACCGGCTATGTATTAATAACCCTCTCAATAGCCGAGATGATGTTCCGGCATATTCTGGAACGGGGCAACCGTAGCCACGTCGTTGAAAAAGTCGCACGCACAGTACGATGGTTGTTGCCGACTATATCACTGGCTTTAATCTGCTTGCTAATTTTCGATTTCCTCCGCTAATTCATCATTAATATATCAAAGGAGATAAAACATGAAGAAAAAGTTATCAAAGGCACTCATGCTAATTGCCATATTGGCAATCGCGATATGCGCGACATTCCCGGTATTTGCGACCGAGGAAAACGCGAATGACGCCGTCCCCGAACAGATATTCAAACATCCGCGACCGGATGTAGGCAAGCCTACTGAAGTTGCTGTTGGTTTCTTCCTTCGCGACCTTGAGGAACTCGATGCGGAGCGTGAAACCTATGAAATCAGTGCCTACCTTACCCTCACATGGAAAGACGCACGTTTAGCTTTCGACCCATCTAAAGAAGAATCCAAAATACGGGTTTATAGCCCGGAAGCAATCTGGACTCCAGATCCATTCTTTGTAAACGCGATGGGAACCCCGAGTATGGAAGAGGTAGAAGTTATGGTTCTGCCAGACGGCACCGCCGAATACCGGGCACGCGTAGATGGAACATTTTTCTCATCCTTCAACCTGCGCCGTTACCCGTTTGATTCACAGACGTTGCGGGTAGAGTTGCGATCAGAGGACTACGATGAGAGTCAGGTTGCCTTCGTCGTCGATAATGAAGCGACCGGTAAGCACGCGAACTCATCTTTGGTAGAATGGCACATCGGGTCGGTAGCCGCCAGCACCAGTGTGGTTTCCAACCACGGCGTCCCCGAAAAGCTGGACAAAATATTCCACGGTTCTCAATACCTTTTCGAGATTCCTGTTGCCCGCAAACCACTTTTCTACCTTTGGAGCGTGCTACTACCACTGGCTCTATTTGTTATTATGTCATGGGCTGTGGTATGGTCAAAAACTTTTGAAGGAGCGACAGTAGTCGCGTCCATTCCCATGTTAGCCTATGTGGCATTCAACATCGTCATTATCATCGAGTCACCACGTGTCGGTTACATGACTTTCCTTAACGCCTGTATCACTGCCGGTTACGTGCTTATCACCATTTCCATCATGGAAATGATGTATCGGCATATTCTGGAACGTGGTAACCGGACCCGCACCGTGGAATTAGTAGCACGCTCGGTTCGTTGGTTGTTACCTGCTTTCTCGATGGCGTTGATATGCTGGCTAATTTTCGACTTCCTTCATTAATATTCCGATAAAATCCCTCTCGGCAACATACCTGTATAACGTCGGGAGGGAATAGTTTTAACCTCAAAAAACAACTAAAGATTAACAGCATATTCAGTAACCGCAAACTCAAAACTCTCCATTTAACACATATTTAACAGGACTTTCGCTTAAGGTCACTTCGACAGTCTCAGTGACCGGCCGCTGAGACTGTCGAAGCGACCAATTTCTTGCAGATTTCTGCTAAAAAAGCGAAAGTCCTGATATAAATAAAAAAATGTGTAATTTAAACCAATCCCAGCGGGTTATTTACTATATATCTTTTTCATTTTATTTAAGAATATAGCCAGCAGTCATAATTTTATTTGAGTAAATCAGAAAATTGCTTGACACGCTGGAATGAGGGTACTATTCTTACTATTGTAATTTCATGGTAATTTATCTGGTTTACAGAGTATTAACCCGGGGGTGTGTCTAATGCGGTGCTGTCATCAGTTTTTCATATTGCTAATCATCACAATCGTCAGTATGACGATTGCCGGCAGCACAGGCGCGGAGAATCTGTCGATATTAATCAATCGGTACCACCATTCAAACAACGGGGTATTCGGAGTATATTTTAACGGTTGCAATCACGAAGAGCAAAAAATATCGCGGGTGGACCAGCAAATTAACTTCGGCTGGGGTGAAGACTCACCCGACCAGGAAGTGGGTGCCGACAACTTTTCTGTACGATGGCAGGGGTATATAATGCCGCGTTATACGGAAAATTACACCTTCTGGATCAGCAAAGACGACGGTTGCCGGCTGTGGATTGATGACAAGCTGCTCATCAACTCTTGGGACGGCTGTGGGGAACCATCGGCGACCATTGACCTGGAGGCTAACCGGTTTTACAAACTGAAGGTGGAGTTTGTAGAATATGGCGGTGGCGCAAATATCTCGTTTTCATGGGGGAGCAAAAGCCAACCACGCGAAGTGGTCCCTACCGCGTGCCTGTATCAGGATAAACCGAAGAATATCATAGTGGCGGTGGCGGATACCAACGATATGCAAAAAGGTGTGGTATCTTTGCTTAGTGACGACTTTACGGCAATACCTATCACCGACCAAGGAGCAGGCGAACCGGGCGTAAGTCCGGCGGGACAACTCATTTACTCAGTGGGCTGGTTGCACACAAATTGGGCGGATACACAAACTACTCCGAATACCGAACTATATCTGGCCGACCCGGACGGCAAGAATCAACGGCGACTGAAAGGGAGCAGTTACGGCGAAAACACCCCTATTTTCAGTGCCGACGGAAAACGGATTGCTTTTACCTCCAACAAAGACGGTGCCTGGCGTATATACACCATGAACGCCACTGGCGGACAACTGCGCTGCCTGACCCGCGACAATACTGAGAACTACTACCCGGCCTTCAGCCCGGATGGCGACTGGGTGGTATACCAGAGCAAACACGCAGGCAAATGGGCGATCTATCGCGTAAGCGCAAAAGGTGGCGAGGAGACACTGTTGACCAACGAAGGCGAGAATCGCTACCCGGTAGTCAGCCCGGACGGCGAAAAAATCCTCTTCTGCTCCAATCGCGATGGCAAATATAATATCTATGAAATGAAGGCCGATGGCAGCGAAGTGAAACGCCTGACCGATACGAAAGATGCCGACGACACCCGACCGCGCTATGTTTCCAACGGGTTGGCCATCGGCTTTATCTCCACCCGCGACGGCACCGACGGCGACCTGTACCTGATGAACACCGACGGCAGCAAACCACAACGGCTAACCACCACCGGAAAAATCTGCGACTTCGCGTGGAATTTGTGATCTAAGGTTTGATGGGAGGAAGCGGGAATAGGGCTGTCAGTATTTGTCAGTATTTACATTGTAACTAATCAAACGTCCGCGCCTGTCGTAATTAAAACTGCTGTTTTTATATTGTTCTATTGATAGATAACGAAAAATGTTGTAAATAATCTATAAGTACAATGATAATATCTCCGAGTACAATACAACACCGGATGCAAGTATTATTCTTTATTCAGTACTCGTTATAATAAAAGGAAAATATCATGGCATTTCCTGTTGTTTTAATTTCTGGATACCTTGGCGGTGGAAAGACAACTTTCCTTCGACATTTATTGCCTGTATGCGGAAAAATATGTATGCGTCCTGCATTAATTATTAATGAGGCTGGCAACGTAAATATTGATGGTAAATTATTGGAAGATTTATGCACAGAACAGATTTCCATTATTGACGGATGCATCTGCTGCTCCAAGCAGGCGGAAATTGACCAGACAGTACATGATGTTGTTGAACGAGGAATGGGTGATATTATCCTTATTGAATGCAGCGGTTTTTCATCTCCGCAGGCAGTTCTAAAAAACTTATCATCATCTATAAATCAAGGCATCATTGAAATCAGGCATGTCATAGGAATAGTTGATTCTTTTCGATGCCAACGAATACCTGTTCTGGTTGATTTGTTCAAAGAGCAAATCGTCACAGCGGACATTATAATTTTAAATAAATGGGGATCATTAACAAATGACCAGCAGCAAATTGTTAACCAGCGGATAATGGACATAGTTAATCCCGCAGCAAACATATTTCGTGTAAATTACGGCGAAATTGGTGAGAATGCCTGCATGGACATCCTGATGAATACTAATACTTATGATGAAAAAAACGTTGCGCATCACTTCCACCATTCTCATGATTTTTCTACAATAACAGTTGATTTTCCCAATGTCACTACCCGTAAAATATTAAATGAATTTATTGAAAAAATGCCGGATTCTATAATTCGGGCAAAAGGATTTGTAAATCTTGACGATGGATGGCATAGCGTTCAATGTGTATTTAATTCTATAGACATCACTCCGTTTACCGGTAATACAATAGGATTGACATCTTCAATTGTATGTATCGGGTATAAGATAGATAACGATACTATTCCTATTCTGAAAATATATAATGAAAAATGAAAAACTCCCATCTTTATAAGAGATGGGAGTTTTTATGTTATTTAACCTTATTTGAAATTATACTTTGTACCAGTTACTTATAATTCTTAACATCAATTTCATACTGGTCCAACAGTACTTTGTCATTATCAACTGATGCAACCATTGATTTTATCAATTCATTTTCATCTTCCGGCAATTCATCTGCCTGATCTGACAGTAATTCTAGCCAGGATTCGTCTTGCGCTGACAGGATGAACTCGTTGCGTTCTGCTGCCTGGCGCAGTTCTATTATAGTGGCCAATGCTGCCCGGCGCGTGCGCAAATATGCTGTTGGTTCGGCAATAATTTCTTTTGCCAAACGTATTACAACATCTGGACTCAGCACATAGGCTTGCGGGTCAAATTGGACATCACTTTCCGCGTACCAGTCGCGAAGAGTAAGCGCCGCATCCGATCCGTGGGATGACGCGGTGTTGAGCAATCTTGCTGCGTAAACTAACTGTTCCAGCGATACTATCGGTGCCATGCCGCCCAGCAGTTTGATATTCTGCACTGATTCGTTGCTCCATATATCGCTGGTGGTGCGGGCAATGTTTCCAACCGGCGACATGTGTGCGCAGGCGGCTTCGGAGCCTTCACCGGACATCGGACAGCCGGTAATGGCTTTCAGGTACGGATTCTCATACGCGCAGTCTTTGCCCGGCCCTAATGCACCGCGTTCATGTGCAACAAGCGCGCGTGCTACTGTCATCACCCGGATAACCGCAGCCCAAACACGAGGTATATAACGTTTTTCCGCCAAAACCATCGCGGTATTGCCAAAACCGCAGGCAGAATCGCCGGCAGGTATCACGCCATACTTATTGCTGACACCTACAATCATATCCCAAAGAAAGGCCATGTCCCTGGCTCCCAGGATTCCCAGTCCAAATGCAACAGCCTGCATATCAGCATTCAGAATGCCGTCGTCGTGTATCTCTTTTCCACCAGTGGATTCAATGGAAAGCATTTCGGCACCGGCCTGTGCATTTAGTTCAAAACTACGCACCATACTGTCCCATAAATCGCCGCTGCGCATAACAGGCGGACGGTGGTTCTCACGAATATCGTTGGGGGTAACCCGCAATGCGCTTTTCAGCCCATCGCTGGCGTAAAACTTATCCAGGGTACCGCTTAATATAGCGGTTATATCAGCACCCCATTCGGGTTGTAAAGTCATCGGCGGCAGCAGTTCAAACTCCACCACCAGTCCTGGCGTGTGCAGTTCAACAGCGCGCTGGCATGCTTCTTCAATAATCTGCGCGAAATGCGCGTTCACCTTTGGCAGGCTTTCCTGGTTTATTTCCATAGCCGGCAATGTGAAGTTTAACTCTGGATACACGGTTCCGCCGCCAATTACCAACCCGCGTTTAGTGGTTACCGGTTTGGGGGCATGTCCGAATATCAAAAGATTGGGGTCTGAAATTGCCAGACTGGTATACTTAATCATCTTAGTCTCCTTTGTCTCTGATATTTATCAGGATCATTATTAGTATACCCATGCTGTCTTAATAAGTATGGTACTTAAATAGTTATTATTTTGCTAAAATAGAACATCTTTTTTCACTGAGAGAACAAATTGACTTAAAAGGATATTCTTTTTACAAATGCGACCGTTTGTATTTGCGGTATTCTCCCGGTGGACGACCTGTGCGTTTTTGGAAAGCGCGGGTGAAATAACTCTGGTCGTTAAATCCGCATTCCATACAAATCTGCACCAGGCTTTTCTCAGTCCTGACCAGCAATTCCCGTGCACGTTCTACCCGCAAATACACAACAAAATCGGTGAATGAGTGACCATATATCTGTTTTAACAACCTACTGAAATGAGTTGATGACAACCCGGTACATTCCGCAACCTGGTCACGGGTTAGTTCTTCATCCAGATGCTCCTGAATATAATTTACCGCAGAACTGATGAGGGCGCTGATTGGATATTTATGGTTGGTTGATATAGCGTTCATTGCTTCTTCAAGCATTCTAACTACCCAGGCGCACAACTCCTCCTCAGAATTTATCCGGGCTAATTCAGTAAAAGATGAATAATTTGTACCTAGTAATTGCGTGGGGTCGGCACCTGCTTCCACTGCGCTGCGCGATATCATTATTACCAATTCAAGCAAAAAACTTTTTAATAACTCCTGACGATCGCGTCCTAAAAAATAAATTCCCACTAATATGCGATTTATAATCTCTCGCGCCGCAGCGCGTTCACCTGTTTTAATGGCTGTAATCAATGCTGATTCGTCAACAAGATAAATATCACGGATAGACTGATAATTTTTACCTTTCAATTCATGAATGGCTTCTGCTTTTTTCGATTCCAGCGCAGCGATGGAAGAATGAAGTTCGAGCAAAGCTGGATTAGTAAGATTTTCATTTATAACCCGTACCAAAAGGTCATTCATGGCAAGACGCGCCTGACGGGGAGATAAACTGTTTATTTCTGCACCCAATGCAACATGAGTTGCAATAATTCCACCAATGACATGCATGTTATTCATTATTGGTACTGCCCAAATAGCATAATTAAGCGGGCATAACAGTAATGATGGTTCTCCCCAGCGTACAGCTTCTTTTATCGCCTGACACCAGGTTATCATACAACTTTGATTATCAGGACATTCATTATTACATTGTGACATGCCGGCGATGTATTTGCCGTCAACATCGGTAAGAATACAGTTTATATCCCAATCTTCCGCATAAGATGTAGCAATCTTATTAATAATCGGGATATGTTGTTCTAATGATTCGGTAGAAAATAATATTTTATCAGCCAATCCGATTACATTCCGCTTCATTTCTTCAACTCTATCGTCGCATAGTTCCAGATATTGTGTGTCCAGCTTAACAATGGCCAGACGGCATAAGGTTTGAAATCGGTGGTGTTTTTATCCATGCGGGCAAGTAAAACCCGCATTTGCTGTCCTGATTTTGGCTTGGAATCTGCGATGTATCCTGGCAATTGGCTGAATGGTACCGCGATTTCCACCGTGTAGCCGGTGTCTTTATCATTGGATTTATTCGCTGTGCCACTTATCACAAATGCCACTTTCAAGCCGGTCATTTCAGCTTTCGTGTTGTTGACGCCACCCCAATGGTCGAGATTCTTTTTACACAGGGAGTCGTAGATGCTGCCGGTTACGCCGAATTCCAATTCCCAATATTCGGCTTTTACGAAATCAGGCATGACGAAAAGCTCTACACAATCGTAGTTGTACACTTCACCATCGCGCGGCAAAACCGGGGAGATGATATCGGTATCGGCACAATCAGCGGACATATACAGATACTGGTCGTCCCACATCATCCGCCATGTCTGCTTCGGAGTTTTAACCAGCTTATCGCTGTTGATTTCATAATAATGGGTAGACTTCCACGCCTTTTTCCATATCTTATCATCAAGTTTTCCATCAATCACCGGCGCTTTTTTCGTGTAGGGTATTTTCATCTTTGGCGGCTGCGGCCAATCTTTTGCCTTCTCCAGCACTTCAATAAAGCTTATTACCCTATCGCGCGATTCTATAAGCTGTTTATGGTCTGCGGGCAATTCGCCAGCCAGAAACTTCACACTGTAGCGCGGCCAATCATTGAGGAGGAAATTCGATTGCTCACGTCCCAGGTTGTCGCGGCATTTTTCCGCAAGCTGAATTGCCTTCGCCGCCATTGCCTTGTCAGCATCTGTCGGTGCCTCTTTAGGAGCAGCTTCTTCCGCCATAGCGGCAACAGTCATAAACAGAATAAAAAACAACAAAACAATTTTTGATAAGTGCATGATAACCTCTCAAATTTTTAAAACGCAGGGCTTTATTTAGGCATGATTTACATGATTTTTAGCTTCGCTACATTGAAGATACAATTATGTTTATATTATTTGATGGTGTCAATAGCGAAAACAGGATACCGCCGGTATTGGGGACAGGTTATTTATTAATTTATTTCTTTGATTTTCTTCCTGCTGGTTAGCGGGTTAAGCATCGTCCGATTTGTTGTTCAAGGGTTGCAACAAAATATTGTGTACCAGTGGGCCAACCGGTATTGGTATTGGTCAGATACACTGGGGCCGTAGGCTTCCTAGTCTGCTCCCCGGTGATGTGCTAATGGAAGGTGCAATAGATAACTTGTTTTACAATAGACTTGTCCGCAAATAACTACACCATATTTATTTACGGACAAGTCTATTATTTATTTTATCGCAAACAATTCAATATCACCTGTGCAAGGTGCTCAAACTTCACCGGTTTGCCAAGATATTCATTAATGCCTGATTCCAGTATGCGTTCTTTATCGCCGGTCATTGCCAAGGCGGTAATGGCAATAATTGGTATGCCAGCAGTTACTTCGTCCAGGCGCAACCGACGTGCAGCCTCTAAACCATCCATGCCGGACATCTGTATGTCCATCAGGATGATATCCGGTAACAATGCGCGCGCTTGTTCCATTACCTGCAAGCCATTATGGGCTGTAGCAGTGCGATACCCCTGGGATTGTAAAAATCCCTCCAGCAAGTCCAGCAACACCTCGTGATCCTCGGCAATCAGTACCAACGGTATATCACCATCATTATTCTTTATCACCTCGCACGGCACACCCGTTATATTTTGTTCAACCGGCACACAGGAATTTTCCGGTACTATCCATGGTAGGTTGACAATAAAGCTACTGCCTTGTCCGGGTGTACTGATAAGCGATATTGACCCATTATGCAATTCAGCCATCTGTTTTACAAGTGACAATCCCAGTCCAGTGCCGGTATACTCGCGCGAGAGCCGGCTGTCAATCTGCACAAACGGTTGAAATAACCGTTGCTGGTCATCGGATGATATCCCAATGCCGGTATCAGTAACTGTAAAATGTATAGTCTCAGTATCATGGTCGCCCGTCACTGTTAATTTTACGATTCCCTGGTCAGGGGTAAACTTCACAGAATTGCTCAGCAGGTTAACCAGCATCTGTTTCAACCGACGTTCATCCGCCAGCAGCATATTTACTGCGGGGTCTACGGAATAACTTATCTGAATACTTTTACGCTGAGCCGCATCACTAATCATTGCCATGCTGGCGTGACAGCAATCCGCTATATTCACTGGTGCTTTGTCCAGTGTTAACTTATTAACCTCTATTTTCGATAAATCCAGGATGTCGTTAATTAATGACATCAAATGCCGTCCACTGTCCTCTACCGTCTTGATAATCTTTACCTGATCATCTGTAAGCTGCCCGACAAGTCCTAACTGTAGAGTCTCCGATAGCATTAGTATGGCAGTCAATGGGGTGCGCAATTCATGGCTCATACTGGCAAGAAACTCATCTTTCAACTGCGCCATTCTTGTTAACTCTGCATTAGCAATAGACAACTCTTCTGTTCGGTTACGCAGTTCCTGCTCTAACAATACTTGTGTGTTAATATCGCGTGATATCTGTATGCCATATTTTATATTATTATTCTCATCATATATCACACTGGTGCGTCCTTCTGCCCAAATATAACTGCCATCTTTCGTTCGATGGCGCATTTTGACGATGCAATATTTATTGCGCTCAATAAATACCTTCTGTATCATTTCATTGGTTACACTTTCTAAATCATCCGGGTGTATAAAATCTTTGTATGACTTTAATATAAACTCCTCTGGTGGATAGCCGGTATGCCGTAAAACAGATGGAGACATATAGAGCAGGGTATTATTGGCATCTAAAATACTCATTACATCGTAAGAATTATCCGTCATAAACCTGAACTGATCGCGCTGTTCCGTCAGTGCCAATTCGCGTGTTTTAAGCGCGGTGATATCAGTTGCAGTCACCATCACACCGTCGGTAACCGGCATGATATCCAATGAATACCACTTTTCCCCGGTCAATCTTGCCTCAACCTGGCACGGTGTGCCGGATGAGAATGCAATGGTAAAGGAATCACAGTCAGCTGGATTAAGATGGTCAGCAAAGAAAGTACCATTTATCTCTATTTTCGACCGATTGATAACCGTAGCAAATGTGGCATTGGAATGAGTTATTTGACCGGCATTGTTAAGGTAAATAACTCCTATCGGCATCGTGTCAAGAAATACATTAATTTCCCCCGGTAATGATTCCGGATTATTATGATTAATAAAAGACATACCTGTATCCTATTCAATAGGCATATTGCCCATAAGTTTTGTTATCATAACAATTTTATAAATTATATAATTTACTGTCAATAAAAATATTGCCATTACTTGATTTCGTCAGACTGAATTGAATGCTATGACAGGTTATGTATTGATCGATTTCTTTAATTTTCTTCCTGCTGACTGGTAAACATCGTCCAATTTGTTATTCAAGGGTTGCAACAAACTCTGGTGTTCCAGTGGGCCAACCTGTATGGGTATTGTACGAATCACACTGGGGCCGCAGGCTTCCTAGCCTGCTCCCCGGTGATGTACAGGTAATCCGCATATTATTCTTATTTAAATTTCACCACACAGTCAGCAGGCATACCCGGTTTCAACTCACCACCGGGGTTGTTAAGTTTTATTTTTATGCCATACACCAGTTGGGTGCGTTCATCTTTCGTTTGGGCATTTTTCGGGGTAAACTCCGGTTCGCTGGATATTTCTGATACGTTTCCGGTGAATTTTTTATTTTTTCCTGCCGGTGCGTCTGGTATTACTGTTGCCGGCATCCCAATGCGGATTTGTGATACAGCGGTTTCCGGTATATAAACTTTCAGCCATACTTTTCTGGTATCCGCTATCCGCATTATTAATTGCCCCGGGGTAACGCGCTCACCTTCTTCAACAGATTTCACCACCACTATGCCGTCACGAGGGGAATTTATCGCGGTTTCTTCCATAGTTGAATCCGCACTTTTCAGCGCGCCTTCTGCCTGCATTACCCTTGCCTGCGCGGCGGCTATCTCCTCGCTGCGCGGACCTGCTATCGCTAAATCCCACACTGCCTTTGCCGATTTAACCTGTGCCAATGATTGATTATATACCGCGTCGGCCTGGGTTATCTGCTCTGGTCGGACGCCATTCTGCGCCATTTTATATTTTTGTTCCGCCATCTCCACAGCCTTCTCCATTGATGCTATTTCCTGTGGTCTGGCACCGGACAATATAGAATTATATCGCTGTTGCGCCGCCTCAACGGCTTGTTCTGCGGCGGTAATTTCTTCTGGTCTTGCACCTTTTTTAGCCATATTCAGTTTTTCTGTCACCGCATTTCTGTTTGCTTTCGCGTTGTCACGCGCGACAGTCGCGGCATCTAACTGGCGTCGCGGTATGGCACCATTATCAAACAAAGACGCGGCACGTAAAAGGTCTGATTCTGCCAATACCAATGATGATTCTGCGGCATCAAGTTGTTGCTTAATCTGGTTAATTTCTTCTGTTCGTGGTCCTGACTTTATTATTTGCAACTGCATTTTCGCTTGTTCCAACACCGCTTTTAAGGCATCTTTATCTTCCTGACGCGCACCGGATTTTAACAATGATAAATTTTGTTTAGCCTGTTCATATCCCTCATGGGCAATGGCAAGTTCTTCTTTGCGGGTACCGGCACGCAACAAATCCAACTGTGCTTTTGCGGCATCCGCGGTTTTTAACGCGGCCTCATACCCCGCCTGTGCCCGTTGTAAATCCTGGCTGCGACTGCCGGCAATTAACCCCTGCAACGCTGCCCGGGCAGCATCCAGATTCCCCTGTGCCTGAGTTACTGACCCATGGATTATTCCGCTGTGAATAGTAACTATGCGCATCCCGGCAGTAACTTTGTCACCTTCATCAACAGGTATAGATGTTACAGTACCGGCAACCTGTGGACTTATATTCACTTCGGTCGCCTCAATAACGCCAGAGGCTACAATTTCATTCGATTTAAGATTTTTTTTCGATATATAATATCCGGCTATACAGCCCAAAATTATTAAAATAACAACAATCCGTATCCGTTTATGCATACCCGCACCTCTTAGATAGATTATACAATATAAAAGCAGGTTAATGCCATAAAATAAAAACCCTTATTAATATCTTCCATATTTTTGAATGACGGACATTAATATGCGCATTCCGGTTAACAATGAACCGTTATTAATTGACCCGGCGGTGGTGAATACCAGACCTTTTTTTTCTTTTGCCATATCATAATCGCGCAGAAATTCGGCAATGATTCTCTCTTCTTCATTCATACTGAAGGTAAACGGCGCCAATTGACCATGGATAGCCGCGTTTGGCATATAATGGCGTATTTCATCCACCATAACAGTCGGGCCAAAATTAACCCCTTTCATATCCAATCTTCCAATAACCGGCAATAATTGTGCCATTGCACTGTCAGAATGCTGGTAACGCCAGTCTTCCGGCGCCGGTGAGTATTTATCAAACATACCTTTTAAAACCGGGTAACCGAATAATTCATATAAATCCGCAGTTAATAAAGCACAGTTATCATCTGCAAACCCGAAACCTTTGGGAGCATTTTCCGGGGTATAACCAGCCTCTTCATCCATTATATCAGCCATTTTGGATAATGCTTTTAATATCAAACTGCTGAATCTTGAAGCCAAATCCGGGTTATCATAAATAAGGTATATTAAATCTTCGGCACCGAATATTGAGGTGGCAAATGTTACCGGTACCCGTATACCCCTTATTAATCCCGGTTTTATTCCCTGTGGTAACAATCTCGCCTTTGCTTCGTCCCATCCTTCGGGTAATATAAAGTCACGTAGATTTTCCAACCTTGCTTCTACTCTGTCCAATAACGCGGTTAGTTCGTCCTCACCATGCGCAACCTGTTGCAACCACCATGAACCGGCATGCCATACATTTTCTGACTCGAATACATGAAACAACTGTTTAACTGCCGGATAATCTTTTGTTTTATCGTGACTTTTTTCATTTAATAATCTTTTGCCAACAATCTTTTCTGATTTATCGTTATATGCTTTGTGCATTTCCAGGCGCCATGTTTCATCCTGTTCGTATTTCCAATAATCTTCCGGGATTCCCAATTCGTCATATATGCATTCCCCGCTCATACCAGCTAATCCCAGTGGAACCTGTGGTATATTACCAAAGGGTTCTTTTATAGCAACTTCCTGGTCTGCCCAAAACTGGTCAATATCAACTGTTGCTAATCCGTCATTATTGCGGAGATCAGTCATAACTTCATCAATTATCTTTTGATGTTCAGCAGGAATAGTAATTGCGGGACGATTTGAAGACATATAAATATTTCCTTTTATTGTTTAATACAGGACTTTCGCTTAAGGTCACTTCGACAGGCTCAGTGACCGGTCGCTAAGGCTGTCGAAGCGACTAATTTAAACAGATTTATTTAAAAGCGAAAGTCCAATTAATATTTACTTTCTGAAAAATTTATTATTATCCTGCCATTTTTGCGACTATTTGATAAATAATAAATACGACCAGTTATTACCAGTATGGAATAATTATGCCAATTTTAATTACCGCGCACTTCCGCCACCCGACATATTTCGCGGTAACCACATTTTTTACATTTTTCTGTTTTCGCCTGACTTATCTCACCGGACTTTATTGACTTGGCAAGTTGCGACAGTTTTACTTCCGCCATAGCAATATATTCGTCCCACTCTTCATCAGAAAGCATCTCACCGGCATAAGACAATTCACCTTTGCCATAATATTTTTTCACATTTTCTTTAAAAATGCCAACTATCTTTCTTTTATTAACGCTAATTAATTCCATGCCGGCAGTATCGCGATTAAACAGTTTTTCCATAGCCAATAAATAAACCAATACCTGAATATTATCATGTTCCCGCAATGATACTTTGGTTGGTAAAACAGAACTTTTATAATCAATTACCACAAAAGTATCATCCGCCAGGGTATCGATACGGTCTAATCTGCCATTAACAGCAGTTTCACCATTATTTATCAGCAATTGATTTTCTGTTTTTGTACTGAATATCATTTCAGTTGATGTTATGCTGCTTTGCCTGTTCTTTGATATTTCATGCAACCATGCCAGAAATTTATTCAACCGTCTGGTAATTCTATTTTCTCTTATTTCCCGTGCTGACCGCGGAGAATTATTATGGCGCGGGTATTTGTGCAATTTACTAAGTAATATATGTTCTGCGTCATGCTGTAATTCCACCAAATCAAACTGATGCAGTTGAATTTTTACGCCTTCTCCCCCACCCCTCTGATCAATTAACGCAGACATTATCTCGTGCAATATCGTACCCAGTTCCAACGAAGATAATTCATCATTAACTTCTGATATTTGCAGACAATAACTGGCAAACCATTTAAATGGACAGTCGTTAAATAACTGCAGACGACTGGCACTTAATTCTTTCGTATCAATAGCTAATTGTGCGCGAATGTCATCGTCAGTAATAATTGCCGGTTTTGCGATATTACGTTGAGCATAACCACGCCAGGCGGTAACCATCTCCGGATGGTTCAACATGGCGTGGTACGCCGCCAAAGTAGCCATTATTTGCGCGTCATCGGCTGTATGCAATGTTAATATCAGGCTATTTATAAACTCTTCCACCGTCTCGGTTTCATCAATTGCGGGAATTAAATCACGGAACAAGGTAGTTCTTTTTGCTTCCCATTGGCGGGGGAGTAATTTGCGTGCTTCTGCTAAAAATGATGATATCTCCAGCGGAGAACCGTCAATTGAGTTCTGCGGAGAAGTTAAATAGAGACGTTTTGCTGTGGAATACGCAGTGTGGATAAACCAATATTTCTCGTCTTCTTCCAACAGTTTGCGTTGCGGTAAATTAATATTTAAATCTCTTGTTGTGTCATCCTGCCGGTCATGGTCTGTTAAAAAAATTGATTCACGCTGATAATGCGGAAAATGTCCTTCTATCAAGTCGCAAAGAAAAATGTAATCTATCTTCTCACCACCAAGATTATTCACAGAGAAGAATCTGACGCCGTCATCATCAGGAGCAACCCGACGTTTTTTACTGATAGCTTCAATAAACAGCGATATTGTTTCGTCACGACTGATCCCCTCGTGGGCATTTGCCACCGTATCCATTTCTTCCAACACCCTGTCCATGGTTTTAAATGCTTTCTCATGATAAATCATCATTTCGCCATATTCCGCTATTTGGTCGACAGTCATTTTGCCCGGGTGCGAATTAAGATAAACTGCATATAAATATTTTAATAATTCGCGAATAGCAATTATGGTGTCTGCCATATTTTTTGCATGGTGAAGGTTCTTATCAAATAGATAAATGGGTTCCAATGCTTCTTCAACTGTTGTTCTTGTCTTTATATCCGGCCATTTTTCCGCTTTCCAGTTCTCTTTCCCGTCAAATATGGCATTTTCCCGGGCAATCATCTCTATCTTATACAGATAATCATTCGTAATCATATATAACTGGGTGCGCATAGCGGCAAATATATCTTCACGTTTCCAACCATCACGACAAATTTTTAACGCGGATATTAAAGCTTTTCCCACAGATGTATATGCTGCAGGGGTGTCACCAGCAGATATTTTTAAACCAAAACGCGCAAATACGCGGCTATATCTTTCACGCAGACGGTCAGAATTGCGCGCTACCACAGCAATATTCATCGCTGAGATGTTGGCATCACGTTGCAGGCGTATTATTTCGCGCGCTATCATCTCAGCCTCGTGATTGGGGGTAGCAGCATGATAAAACACCACCGAATCATCGGCATCTTTATATTGTTTCTGTTTGAAATTTAAAAAATTATGCTGTAAAAAATGCAACGCGTCATGGTCTGATTCTGCATCTGCTATCTTTTCATCATTGTGAAAAATCTTATGTTTTGCCAGCATTTCCAATGACGCGAATACTGGAGAATAAATATTCTTCCGGTCATTTTCCGCGTCAAAATTAATTATGATATCAGGAATACCGGATTCTTTCAGCAAACCTATCATCTCTGCCTGAATGGGTGTTAACCGGGAAAATCCATCAAAAATAATCATTTTAATTTTGCCGGTGATTTGGTTATTTTGCCGTAACGAGTGGTTGGCAATCCACATCAATCCTTCATTATCAAAAAAATCATTTTTTATTAGCCATTGTTGATATTTTGAATAAATCAATCCAAAATCTGTTAATTTTGAGGATAATTGCCTGTTATCACCTAAATTGGAAGCCGCCGATATCACTGCATCCGGTTCTATCATATGCACTTTGCATTCATCTATTAATTCATCTATGCCGGAAATGAAACCAGAATATCTACGGGCATCCGCAAAATAACCCAGGTTAGAGATATTTGAGATATGCCGTAAAACTATCATTTTTTGCATATCTGTTATCTTTTTCACCGGTATTCCACTATTTGTGGCAATCTCCACCGCAAAGTCAAAAAAAGTCATAACCGGGCGACCGGGCAGACACCCATCTGACCCTAACATCAATGTTTCTATCTGACTTTTTTGCCCAATTGTAGGCACAATAACCCGTAGCGACTGAAAATCACTCTTTAAGACTTCCTTTGCCTGTAATATGGCAGACCTGGTTTTACCACTGCCAACCTTGTCCAAAGATATAATGATGTTCTGCAAAATAATAACCTTATATAAAAATAGTCGCTGATTAATAATACCTACCTGTAACTCTTTTTACAAGATATCGCGTAAACCATCTCAATTTTCCAAATTATAACTGAATTACACTTTCAAAAAAATAATTAAATAAAATTCATTTTTTCTATTGACGTCTATAATATCGGGGTATATTATTAAATATATATTAAGTACTTTTTCAGTGATACTTTAAGTATTACCGGGGGTTGTTGATATGATGCAAAAGATGCCCTATATTAAATATTTATTCAAAAAGCACAAACCTTCTGCCTATCTTACAGGTATTAATCACATCATGTTTGCGCCAAATCGCTTAATTTCAATAAACATTTTACTTATTCCGGTAAAGATTTAACTAAAACGCAATAATGGGGAGAAAGTCGATGAAGGATTACGAATTAAACTCACAGAATCAATTTCGCGTATGGATTAGAAATTTTGTGTTTATTTCATTACTAATAATAATTGGTGCTGTCCTTTACTATTATTTGGAAGCAACACGTATCCGGAATGAAAAATATAGTGACATTGCCGCTATTTCTGAGATGAAAGCGGGTGAGATAATACAATGGCAAAAAGAACGTTTTGCGGATGTTTCACGCGCGGCTAATGGTCCTACTGTAATTAAAGACTTGCTGTTGCTGGAAAAAAACAGTAACGACACCGTCGCCAAAGATGAATTAAGAAAGATTCTGGAAGTGAATAAAAAAGGAAAGTTGTATGAAAATGTTTTTTTAATTTCAACACAGGGAAAGTTAATTTTAGCAGCCAAAGATGAACCTGATTTAACTGATGAAAAGACTATCAATACCGTAAATATAGCTTTTGCCAGTAAAGATGCAATATTTTCTGACCTGTTTACTCATGAGAAAAACGTTTTTTATGATGTCGGTGCAGTATCCCGTAGTGCTGATAGAAAACCATTGGCAGTAATGATATTGCGTGGTAACGCTTCAAACAACATTTTCCCGCTAATGCAATCATGGCCAACCCGCAGTAAAACGGCAGAGACATTAATATTTAAAAGAACCGGTAATGAAGTTGTGATAATAAATGAATTACGACATAACAACAATACCGCGTTTAATATGCGTATACCATTAAGTGATATAAATAATCCTTTAATTCAAACTATTTCCGGCACACAGGGAAAATATGAAGGCATCGATTACCGTGGTATTAAAGTTATGGCAGATTTACGACCTATAGAAGGATTGCCATGGTTTATGATGACGAAAGTTGATGGCAGTGAGATTTTAGCAGAAGTGAAATATCGCGGATGGGGAATAGCAATGCTGGCAATATTGTTAATTTTATTGACAGCAATGACAATGGGATTTACTTTCAGACAAAAGCAGTTGGATATATATCAAAGCGTCTATCAATCTGACCTGGAAAAAAGATTGGCCGAGGAGATGTACAGGACAACGTTATACAGCATTGGTGATGCTGTAATAACAACTGATAAAGATGGTCTGATAAAACAAATGAATAGAATCGCTGAGACATTAACCGGATGGTCAGAATATGAAGCAACAGGTAAGCCACTGGAAGAGATATTCAATATTATTAATGAAGACACCTACAAAAAGGTAGAAAATCCTGCTCAACGTGTATTTAGAGAAGGAACAATTGTTGGTTTGGCAAATCACACCCTGTTAATTAATAAAAATGGCATAAAATATCCCATCGCGGATAGTGCCGCGCCGATTTATGACGATAGCGGTTTAAACATAACCGGTGTGGTAATGGTTTTCCGCGACCAAACCAAGGAAAGAGAAGCACAAAAAGAGTTGCGGGAAAGCGAAGAAAGATTCCGAATGATGGTTGATGGAGTTGTTGATTATGCCATTATTATGCTGGATACCAGCGGAAAAATAATAAACTGGAATAACGGCGCGGAACGATTGAAAGGATACACTGCAGACGAAATTATCGGTCAACATTTCTCTGTGTTTTACACATATGAAGATAAAGCCAATTGCCTGCCGGATTATGAATAAACAACAGCAATTAATGACGGCCATGTAGAAAATGAAGGGTGGCGGGTACGGAAAGATGGCACAAAATTCTGGGCTAATGTAGTTGTTACAGCATTGTATGATGACAATGGGAATCTGCGCGGATTCGCAAAAATGACCCGTGATATGACCGAAAGAAAACGTGCGGATGACGCAATGCAAAATATAAACGCAGAATTGGAAAAACGTGTTGAAGAACGTACCCGCGCACTGGTAGCAGCAAAAGAAGAAGCCGAAACGGCAATGTCCAGTGAAATGCTGGCCAGAAACCAGGTAGAACAGGCTATGCGGGAAAGAAACTTATTTTTCTCAGTTAATTTGGATATGTTGTGCATCGCGGGTTTTGACGGGTACTTTAAACATATTAACCCATCCTGGAGCAGAATATTAGGTTTTACTGATGAAGAACTGTTGTCAGAACCGTTCATCAATTTTGTGCATCCGGATGACTACGAAGCAACTATGAATGCAGCAACAGCATTGTCATTGGGAGACGATGTTGTGTCGTTTGAAAACAGATACAGATGCAAAGACGGAACTTATCGCTGGATAAAATGGAGCTCGCGGTCAATGATAGATGAAGGAATTATCTTTGCAGCAGCCCATGATATAACCAATACAAAACTTCTTGAAATCGAATTAAGAATGGCAAAAGATGCCGCAGAATCAGCAAATCGGGCAAAAAGCGAATTTTTATCTAATGTAAGTCACGAAGTACGAACCCCGATGAATGCGATAATAGGTATGACTGACCTGGTACTGGAAACTCCGTTAACAAATGAACAGAAAAGATTTCTGGTAACAGTACGCGAATCTGCCGATTCATTATTATTAGTACTGAATGACTTGCTTGATTTCGCTAAAATCGAAGCCGGTCGGCTTGAATTGGAAGACACACCATTTATCCTGCGTGAAGTGGTTGAAGGGACAGCAACCGCATTGGCGGAACGTGCGCATCATAAAGGATTAGAACTGGCATGCAGAGTAACTACTGATGTGCCAAATATGCTGAAAGGCGACCCGGGCAGATTGCGACAAATAATTGTTAATCTTGTGGGCAACGCAATTAAATTTACCAATACTGGAGAAGTAGTATTATTTGTGGGAATTGAAGAAATGCATGAAAATGATATTATTCTGCATTTCAGTGTTACAGATACCGGAATAGGTATTG
The DNA here is from genome assembly GCA_964573385.1 of uncultured bacterium. Classification (GTDB taxonomy): domain Bacteria; phylum Armatimonadota; class Hebobacteria; order CAIYQO01; family CAIYQO01; genus JBAXQQ01. The sequence goes on along the minus strand of CAZNLA010000015.1, from coordinate 5,316 downwards.
CGGATGACAAACAAAAACAGATTTTCGAACCATTCCGGCAGGCAGATGCGTCAGTTACCCGTGAATACGGCGGTACAGGCCTGGGATTAGCCATATCAACACAACTGGTGGAATGTATGAAAGGTAAATTATGGGCAGAAAGCCAGTTAGGAAAAGGTAGCGTATTTCATTTCACCGCAAAATTTGCCCTATCAGAAAATGGGCAATCACTATTGCCGGCATCCATAGAAGATATGAAAGGGATGCGGGTATTAATAGTAGATGATAACGCTACAAACAGACTGATTTACAACGAAGTAACCACATCATGGGGAATGGTACCCACAGTCGCGGAAAGCGGAGAAGAAGCATACAACCTGGCAGAATCCGCGTTAAAAGAAGGAACTCCCTTCACCATGATTTTGTTAGACAGGCAAATGCCAGGTATGGATGGATACCAGTTTGCTTATAAAATACGAAAAGAAAAGGCATTATTAAACCCGATAATAATTATGCTTACGTCAACAGGGGATTTGGGAGATGTTGAACGCAGAAAAGAATTGAATATTGCCGCTTGCCTGGTTAAACCTGTAAAGCAATCTGATTTATTAAATTCCATGATGCTTGCCATGGGTATCGCCACAAATGAAAAAACTCAGAAAATTGATACACCCGCGGTGCGTTCACTTAATATATTACTGGCTGAAGATTATCTTATGAATCAGGAGTTGGCAACACATTTTCTGGAACGCAGAGGACATAGAGTTACAGTGGTTGAAAACGGCAGCGATGCTATAGCCAAATTGGAAAAAGAAGATTTTGATGTTGTATTAATGGATGTACAGATGCCAGTTATGGACGGTTTTACCGCCACCGCAGTAATCCGTGACCCGCAATCCACGGTGTTGCGTCATGATATACCAGTAATAGCCATGACAGCACACGCCATGAAAAGCGACCGCGAACGTTGTCTGGCGGAAGGTATGAACGGGTATGTGTCAAAACCTTTTACCGCGGCAACCCTGATAGGCGCACTGGTTGAACTATTTGGTGAAGATTTACATAACGGCGATAAGAAACCAGCTAAACCGCAGAATACTGATATCTTTGATAGTGCCGCGCTTTTGGAACGCATGGAAGGTGATATGGATTTATCGAAAAAAATTGCCATACGATTTTTGGAAAGCACCCCGGAATTAATCGAAAAAATAGAAAAATCTATGGCAAATAGTGATGCGGACGCCTGTGCAATGTATGCCCATACCTTGAAAGGCGCGGCAGCAACACTGGGTGGCCACCATGCCAAACAGGCTTGTCTGCGATTTGAAATGATTGTCAGAGCAGGAGATTTGCAGGCAGGACGTGAATTGATAGCCATAATGAGACATGAGATAAATGAACTGGAAAATGCAATACGCGAGTTCTTTGATATTGGTAAGTAATTGAGGCTTTGCTACAAAACCTGGCTAAAATTGTAGGGAATGCCGACCCCGGCATTCCCTACAGAAAAATAGATATAATTGGGTTTTGCTAACGACGTAATTACCTGTTTAAATATTCTTCAATAAATTTCACTGATAACGCACCATCGGCCACCGCGGTTATTATTTGTCTCCAGGCACCACTGCGGACATCACCGGCAGCAAATAAACCCGGCATTGAGGTCATTAAATGCTGATTGGTAATGATGAATCCATCACTATCAAGGTCTATTGTCCCCTGCAGAAATTGGCTGTTTGGTGACATCCCGACATAAATAAATACACCATAACATGGAACTTCACGTATAGAACCATCAATGGTGCTTTTTAATCTGATACCATTTACATGCCTGTCATCGCCAACAATTTCATCTACCACGCTATTCCACTCAAACGAAATCTTTTCATTTGACTTGGCGCGTTCCTGCAGAATTCTTGCCGCGCGTAATTCATCACGACGATGAACAATTTTTACAGTTTTCGCGAATTTTGTCAGGTAAATAGCTTCCTCAACCGCGCTATCACCACCACCGATAACCATAACATCGCGATCTTTGTAAAACGCGCCATCACATACGGCACAGTATGATACACCACCGCCGATATCACGATATTTTGCTTCTCCAGGAACATTCAAAAATCTTGCTTTTGCCCCAGTTGCTATCAGTGCGGCACGCCCATAAATATCACCACTATCTGTGGTAACTTTAATTTTGCCATCTTCGGATGACACGCCGTTTACTGTTATCATCTCCACCTGCGCGCCAAATTTCAGTGCGTGCTGATGAAACTTTTCTGATAATTCATAACCGCTTATTTCAGAAAATCCCGGGTAATTCTCTATCTCCATGGTATTTTGTACCTGACCACCAGGGAGCATCTTTTCTAATATAAGGGTTGATAATTCCGCGCGTGCCGCATAAATTGCGGCGGCAAGTCCGGTAGGACCGCCGCCGATAACTACTAAATCATTAATTTTATCAGTCATGTTAATCCCAATAATTATAAATGTCCATTAAGTTTTGCTATTAAAGCATCTTTCGGTACCAAACCCATAATCCGGTCAATTTGCTGACCACCTTTAAATAGAATCATCGTTGGTATTGAATTTACGTTGAATTGCATGGCTAACTGTTGATTTTGGTCAACATTAAGTTTTACGATTTTAACTTTTCCATCCAATGTCGTATTAACAGCATCTAAAATGGGTGCCAATGCACGGCATGGTCCACACCATTCTGCCCAAAAATCAACCAAAACCGGAACTGATGAATTTAAAACTTCATCACTAAAATTCGCGGTATTCACTTCAGCTAAATGTGCCACGTAGGAGCCTCCAATTAATTACCCTAAATTTATCTCTATGTTTTTATTGTAACCAGCAAAATTAATAATTAAACCATGAGGTAGCTAATTATACTTTATTTACCAGAGTTTGTTAATCTGTATCTATGTCTGATTACATATAATTTTTCCATATTTTTTATATTATAATTAACTTTTTTAGAAAAAGATTCATAGAGGCTATTGCAAAACCTACAAATCATATAATCGACCCAACCACCCTCTACCCTCTCCTTGCCAAGGAGGAGAGTTATATAACAACTTGCAATAAAATATCTGGCGTAATAAAAACATTCATTTTAAGTTCCCCTCCTTGGCAAGGAGGGGTGGCCGAAGGTCGGGGTGGTTTTCGCCTACCACAAATCTACAGCCTAAACATTAAAAAAACAGGTTTTGCAAAAAACTTCATAATTCAAATATAAAAAATTATTTGGTTTTACGACGTTCTAATCCGGCAGGTTCTATTGCTGGTGATTCAACCATTCGGAGATTTATACGTTTTTTCTTGATTAAAATCATTGCTACAATAATAGAAACTGCTGCTAATGCGCCAATTAAACCATTTAATGGATTAAATAAAGGTGCTTCTTCTGTATCATCTTCATTTATCGGTGTTCCATCCGGGGCAAATTGTATCTGTACCGGCACCTCACCTTTCTTAACCAAACCACTGCCTCTGCCAACTGCTTCAGCACCTTCCGCGCTTTTTAAGCCATCAATTTTTTTGTCCTGTTCAGCAACTTCCATCTGAGTATTTTTTAACTTATCCTGCTCAATACTGTTAGTAGATATAGATTTAATTGTGCGCACCAATGTAGTTGTAAGACTGGTTGCCATGCTGCATATAACAAAAACGATAACAACCAGAAATACCAGCGATTTTATCGAGAATTTTGATTTATTTTTATTTATTTTTTCATTATTTTTCTTATTTGGCTTCATTTCCGTTCCTTTTCGCTTCGACAGGATAACTTTGGTACTTGACGAATTGTATGAAATGTGTGATAAATATGCAGGATATGAATCCTATGTCGTTAGTGCTGATATATTATATCACTCTACAGGCAGTATTCAAAGAATAAATGAGGTTTTTCTATGTCAATACGTAACTTTTTTTTAATCTTTTTAGTAACTATCTTTTCCGTTGCTATGGCACAGGAAAAAGATGCGGTTGCACCTGCAGCCATGACTGTCGATTCCGCAGTTGAATACGCGTTAAAGCATAATCCAGCAGTCATTAAGGCGCAACAGGATTTAATAACTGCTGAATTACAACTAAAAACAGCAAACGCAGCCGATGATTTTAAAGTTAATATTAATGGTCAGGCCGGCGCAAGTAAAACAAACGGCGTATCCGGGTATGGTTATGGTGTTGGCCTGCAGGCTGTGGTAAACCATCCTTTATGGCCAAAATCTGTATACAAAGCGCCAATTTCCATCGCGGATGCGTCATTATCAATTGCTAAAGAATCACTGCGTCGTACCCGTCAGCAAATAGCATTTAGTGTTCGCCAGGCATATTATCAATTAATATCAACCCGCGAATTATCAAATGTCGCGGATGACGCGTTAAAAATAGCATCTAAACAACTTGACCTGGCAATAGCAGGAATTAAAGCCGGAAACAAAGCAAAAATTGATGAGTATCAAGCAACTGCCGCGGTTGCTGACGCTGAAGTAAATAAAATGAAAGCGCAAAACGCGGTGGACCTTGCCGGTGCCGCACTGGCAAACCAGATGGGCATGTTACCGGATACTGTAGTAAATATGGTAACCCCGGACGACCCGGCACCAGCAGCGGAAACCATAGACGCGTTAATACTGGAAGCTAAAAAAAATAGACCGGAAGCATTACAATTTATCAATAGAAAAGTAATGCTTGACGCCGGCATAGAACTGGCAAAGTTAAACAAAAAAGTAATTATCAGCGGTTTATCAATGATAACTCTTCCACCAATCCTCGGTGTCAGTGTTAAAAACGTTACTCAGGGTCCATATGGTCCTGCCTCTATTCAGTTAGGCATAGTTGCCTCGCTGTCAGCATATAATGGTGGCAAAAACGATAATGAAATTGCAAATGCAATAAATCAGCGCGAAATGTTGGAGACGCAGATAAATCAATTCAACCTGGGTGTCGCATTGGAAGTACGCTCAGCCTGGCTGAATCTTAAAAATGCCCAACAGCAGAAAATATCCGCGCTAAAACAACTGACCGCCGCCAACGAATCATACCGCATAGCGGAATTACGTTATATAAATGGTGAAGGCATCAGCCTTGAGGTAGACCAGGCCAGATTAGTACGAACCAGCGCAAAAACATCTATAGTACAGGCAACCCTGCAGGCACAGATTGCCACCGCGCAATTAACCCTGGCAGTAGGCAGCGAAAAGTAATTACGAATTAGAAATTACGAATTACGAATTTTTGTCTGAACCACGATTTGGGGGGATTAATGGATTTAAGGATTTTAATCCGTTAATCGTAAAATCCTTTAAATCGTGGTTCAGATAT
>CAZNLA010000014.1:0-27057 GCA_964573385.1 uncultured bacterium | reverse complement strand
ATACAGAATAAAATTATAGATAAAAATAGATAAATAGGTGACTGTCCCTATTTATACGGTAAAAGCCATTTCTTTGTGAATGAGCCTTTATACGCGTTATTTACTCATAGGAGGGGTTGACATGGGTAAAAAAACCGGAATTTTACCCGTGTTGGGCTTGATATGGGTAAAAAATTACGATTCGTACGCATATCACAGTCCCTGCACAGCATTTTGGCAGAACGGGATGCTGCGAGTATTGGGCTGCTGTCAGGGTATCTGGAGAAGTTGGGATATGGATGACCATTAATAGTGTCTTCAAAAAGGTGTTTAATGGTTGATAGTGAAAAAAAGTAAAGAACGGTTTCTGGCTGGTAATATCAAAATTAAGTTGTTTCCGGAGACATACTAAATGAACTCACGTGAACGTTTTTTAATAACTATGCAAAATGGGCAGGCTGACCGGGTGCCATGCACCCCGGATTTCAGTTGTATGATTCCTACCCGCATGACTGGGAAACCTTATTGGGAAAGTCTGCTCTTTAATAATCCGCCACATTGGCAGGCATATTTGAATGCGGCGGATTATTTTGGCATTGATGCCTGGTTCACCAGTGGGTTGGATTACCAGTATGATGACGGGGTGATCATTGATTCGCAGGTGGTTAAACGGACAGAAGATTCGGTGGTTAATCGTTGGACTACCCACACCCCGGAAGGCGATTTGTGGCAGGAACGGTATTATCCGCATGATGACCCGGATACCCTGACGCGGAAGTGGATAAAAGACCTTGAAACACAATTGCACATGTTAAAATACGTTTTTCGCGTCCCCACCGGGTATAGCCGCGAAACTATCCGAACGCATAAAGCAGCGATTGGCGGGCGGCACGCCATCGGTGCCGGCACTGGTATTCCGGGATTTCACTGGTGGTCTACCGATACCCTTGATGGCGGAATAGAGGAGTTGAGCATATTGGAAATGGAACGTCCCGACCTGGTCGAGGAAATGCGGGCAAGGCATTATGATATGGCATTGCGCCACATTGAGTTCATTCTGGATAGTAAAGAGTTTGACTACGTTTTCATCGGCGCGTCCGGCGGCATCACCCTCTCCAGTCCGGATTTGTTTGACAAATATGCTTTGCCATTCATAAAACAGGCGACTAAAATGTGCAAACAGGCTGGAATACCGACGCTGCTGCATAGTTGCGGCAAAGAAACCCACATCGTCAAACGCGCTTTTGAATGTACCGACCTTAGCTGTATCAACCCGCTGGAAATACCGCCGATGGGCGACTGTAATCTGGCAGAAATCAAACGGCTTTATGGCGGCAAACTCGCCTTGATGGGGAACCTGCACACCACCGAAGTAATGTTGCGGGGCACAGTCGAAAATGTTAAGATGGCAGCATGTCAGGCAATATATGACGCAGGAAAAGGTGGTGGTTTCATCCTCTCCACCGGAGACCAATGCGGACGCGACACCCCGGATGAAAACATCTTCGCACTGGTGGAGATATGCAAGACGTATGGGAAATATAATTAATCTGGAATTTCGTTTTAGTAGGTCACTTCGACAGGCTCAGTGACCGGTCGCTGAGCCTGTCGAAGTGACCATTCTAAGCAGATTTCTTTTTAAAGCGAAAGTCCTGTAACAATTCAAATTAATATTTTTTTAACCACGAAATACACGAAAGGCACGAAAAAGGTAATTATTAAAAAATGTTTTATGGTTACATTTTTTTGTGTTCTTTGCGTTCTTTTGTGGTGAATAATAATTAGTTGTGGGCAAAAACTCACATTCATATAAAGGAAAAAATTATGATACAACCATGGTTTAACGAGGCTAAGTTGGGGATTTTTGTGCATTTCGGGTTATATTCCGTAAATGGCATCCCCGAGTCGTGGTCATTTTTTAACGGTGAGATATCCTACGATGATTATATGGCGCAATGCGCGGGTTTTACCGCCAGCAATTATGACCCGGTTGAATGGGCAAAATTGTTCAAGGAAGCCGGGGCGCGGTATGCGGTGCTGACCACCAAGCATCATGACGGGGTGGCACTGTGGGATACGGACGTCAGCGATTTGAATGTGGTGAAAAAGACCCCGGCGGGGCGGGATTTGATAGCGCCATACGCCGATGCCATGCGTGCGGAAGGCATCAAGGTTGGGCTTTATTTCTCGCACCTTGACTGGTCGCATCCCGATTACCCCACCGTATTGCATCCACCGCCTTATACCCCGGCGCCGGAAAACCGCAATCCGTTTGCCGACCCGATGGGAGAGGAATCGCCGGAACGCTGGGCAAATTTCATCAGGTTTCACCGCGCGCAGCTTAAAGAATTGTGCGAGCGATTCCACCCCGACCTTTTCTGGTTTGACGGCAATTGGGGACGGTCCGCCGAACAGTGGGGAATGGAGGAGCTGCGCGAACAATTGCACGCATGGTCGTCGGGTGTGGTGCTGAATGCCCGTATGAACGGGTATGGCGACTACCAGACCCCGGAACAGGGGATTCCCATCACCAGTCCGGAAGGTCCGTGGGAATTCAGCATGACCGTCAACGACTCCTGGGGATACCAGGTACAGGATAACAACCACAAATCCGTCCGGCAGATAGTGCAGATATTCTGCGACTGTATAGGTATGGGCGGCACATTACTGTTGGATATCGGACCATTGGCAGATGGCACCATTACACCACCACAGGCGGAACGTCTGCGCGGTCTTGGCGCATGGATTCGCAAACATGAAGAGGCGGTTTACCCGACAACCGCCGGCCTGCCATTCGGTCATTTCTATGGTCCATCCACCCTGTCAAAAGACCGGAAAACGCTATACCTGTATCTGTCCGACATTCCACGTGGCGAAATAATGGTAAAAGGATTATACAACAAAGTAAAACGCGCCCGTGTGGTTGGCACAGATTATGAACTGACAAGCCATGTAATGGGCGGTGCCGCATGGGTAAACATCCCCGGCATCACCTATATCAAAGTGCCGGGAAACGTTCTCGATGAAACCATGACCGTTATCGCGCTTGATTTTGACGAGGAGTTAAAGATATACCACGGCCCGGGGCAGTCAATTGAGAAGAATTGAAGAAAGTTTTCAGACGTGGTCACTAAGCATGTCGAAGTGACCTTTATAAAAGTTCAGGATTTCACAAAGGATATTTAATACTCAAAAAAGAATCAATTTTGAACGGTTTCAATATATATTAGCCACGGAGTGGCGACATAATGATTAACCCCTGGCGTCAGCCAGGGGAAGTAACGGCTATTAATCTGAGCCTTGTAAAGGCGACTTTATGAAAGCACCTCTCCGAGGCGCGGTCAATGCTATGGTTTAATCCCCAGGCTGACGCCTGGGGTTAATCATTAAAATGCCTTTACAAGGCATAAGATATACTTAAACACGAAAACTTGTCCAATTTATTTGGGTTAGGAATTAATAATTAACACAGATGAATAATTTGTGTTGAGATATGTAGAATGCTATGCCTGAAATCTACCAATTATCGCTTTTTATCGACACTACCATATTTCACTCTTTTTCGGTATAATCATCATATTATAACTGTTTTTATGGGAGCTATATGAAATTACAGGTTCGGATATCTGCTAATATTATGGATTTGGTTAAGGAGTTGGCAGAAGATATTCGTGGCGATTTTGTGGCGGGACGGATAGATTTGTTTCGGTCTGCAAGTGTCGTCGTGCCAAATATCAACTTATCACGATGGATAAATTTGCAATTAGCAGAAAATCTGGAGATTGCTGCCGGCATTGAATATCAATTTTTAGAAAATTCATTATGGAAAGCGTTGACCTGTTATAACACGTCAGAAAAGTATATTCGTTTGGATGCGCCAACACTGCAGCAATTAATTTTTTCGTTATTATCCACCCCGTTTCTGCGCAATGACCCGTTGATGGTGCCAATGTGGTTATACATTGGCGATATGGATAAGAAAACCGGCGATTGGCCGGCAGACGCGCAACGACGTGGTTGGCAATTGGCAGATAAAGTTTCCCGTTTGTTTTTAGAATATGAATGCCAACGGATAGAGATGACCAATGGGTGGTTGAATGGGCAAATCTTTGCCGTGGCCACCATAAATCCGCTGATGCAAGGTTGGCAAATGAGGTTATACCAGGAGATTTTTGCCAGTGGTGGGTGGCGCGACCAGAAGTTGCCAAAGCACCTGACACTGGCGCAATTTGCCGAAAAGATAAATTTTGATGAAACCCCTGCGGATGGAAGGCCAATTTATATCTTTGACTTAGCGCATACCTCGCCGTTTCACCTGGATTTATTATGCAAAATCGCGGAGCAACGCAAAGTTATTTTATACCAGTGTATGCCGGCAAACGCGCGGACGGGGAATAACGAATTACAAACGTTATGGGGAAAATCAGCCAGGCAGATGCTGACGATGATATCGCAACGGGATACGGAAGAAAAAGTTTTGCCATCCGCACCACCGACAGTTGCGCCAACGGTGTTAAAGGTGGTGCAACGCGCCATCGACGACAATAATTACATATTAAAATTACCACAGGATAAATCGTTACAGGTGTGGGGATGCCCGGGGTTGCACCGCGAGGTGGAGTCTGTTTATCAGAATATTCTGGCACGGGTGGATGATGACCCGGCGTTGCGGTTGACAGATTTCGCGGTGATGGTGACGGATGTTGATAGTTATCTGCCGATATTGCATGAAGTTTTCACCCGTAATGGACGGTTGATTCCATATAATCTGGTAGACGCGAAGGCATCGCGAATAAGCCAATACAGTGCGGCGGTTACGGCATTATTTAACCTTATTGGCAGTTCGTTTTCCCGCAAAGATATCTTTACTTTAATATCCAACCCCTGTTATCTTGCTGCCATAGGCGCCAATATGGATATGGCACAACAATGGTTGGCATGGACAACAAAACTGGGGATATTTCACAGTTATCAACGTAATGACAAATGCCAGGCGTGTGATACCGGCAGTGAAGATATATGTAAAGATTGCCGGGATGCCAGTGGCAGTTTTGACCCGGAAAAATTAAGCGACTCACATACCTGGCTTGCCGGGTTACGACGAATGCGTTTGGGTCGTATTATGACGGCATCAACCAACCCGGACACCGCTTGTTCGTGGTTAAATATCGCGCCATACCAGGATATGGAGATGTCTGATTTAGAAACGTTGGAAAGATTTTCTTTCAGTATAGAATCTTTGTACCAGGATATTTGCCAGATTTCGTCTTTTGCCAAAAAACCGAATTGTGGGGAATGGCAAAAAATAATTCGTGCATTGCTGGAAAATAATCTCGCCATCCCGGAAGATATGCCGCAGGAAAACTATATCCGCAGCAATTTATTCAAACAGTTGGATTCGCTTGTTGATTTTGCTGAATGTTACCCGGATGGCATGTCATTGGCGATGGTACGGGATAAAATTCAGGGCAGTATTGAGGATATACCGGCAAATTATGGAACGCCGTTGCTGAATGGCGTCACCATAACCTCCATGCGACGCGGTCGGTTGTTGCCATTTAAAAATATTTATATCATCGGGTTAAACGAAGGGGTATTCCCGGGTGCGCCGGATAACAGCACTTTGGATTTGCGGCGTGATGGTTCAAATAATGAAGGATTATCCATACCGGATATAAACCGGCAACTTTTTCTTGATATATTGTTGTCAGTGGGTGACAGGTTGGTGCTAACATATAATTGCCGTGACCTTTGTGAAGATGTTGAATTAAATCCATGTTCAATAGTTACCCAATTGGAAAGTTATCTGGTACGCAATATTATATCCGCCGATAAGTTTGTGGAAGCGTTGGCGCCGTTAAATGGCCGAAGTTTGCAATACCTGCAAATAGCAGATGATAATGATTTGTATGACCAGTTCGTGAATTATGACATGCATGACAGAATATTGGCATTGGCCGATTTAAAGTCACAGGATATACGATTATCATTTGTGGCAAACGAACAGTTATCAGCTATTCTGGATGAAAATAATAAGAATATAACAGAACGCGTCACCATGCCTGTTGCGGTGAATGCTGATAATTCTCCCCGCAGAATACAGATTCGTTATCTGGTTGATTTTCTGGTTAATCCTGCCGAAGCAAGGTTAAAACGGCAATTGCGGTTGTCTGATATGGAGATAGATGATGCCGCGGAACAGGAATCAGAACCATTTTTAAGTATCTTCCCGACTAATCTGATGCTTACCGGCAACGCGCAGGAAAGATATGTGAAAAAGGTGATAAAGAATGATAAGAATATCCCATCACCGGCAGAATTCTTTCAAAAAGCATATCATGACGCGCACCAGCAAAGCATCACCCCGGATGGTATTTTCGCCAAACTTGATGCTGAAAAATTAGAAAAACAGTTTACCGAAGCAGTGGCAATGACGGCAGAATTAATATCAGATTTAAACAAATTCACCTGCAATACCATCAACATAGGAATGAGTGGAAGCAGTGAAAACAGTGTATCATTCCCGGTGTGTAAAATAAACACGATAAAATTGCCTGTTGAGGTGTATGGAAGTCAACCATTTGTCTGGAAAACTGACAAAGCAATTGAAATGCTGGTATTTACTTCATCAACATCATCCGGCGATTTAATTTTTGATTCAGATGGTAATTGGAAAATAACCAAACATATTCTGCCGGCATTGCTGACCTATATTGTAATGCAGGCAGGCAATGAGAAAAATGCTGATGGTATAACATCAGCAGATTGGATTGATAACCTGCCCCTGAAGATACATGTAGCATACAGTAATAAAGAGATAGTGACCGCTATATTTAATATTGAAAAAAATATAGCCATAACATATCTGGATATGTTATGCGATGAATACCAGAATATGAATAGTTTTGAAGATTTGCCAATAAAAATTATCTGTAAAAAGAAAGAGTTATGGCCAATAGAAGCCGATAAGCAAAATGAATATTTTAATATTTTGAAAGATGAAATTGAAAATAGCCTGAATGACAGTTATGCCGGTGACACGTCACGAATGGGATTGCTTAATTTAATATCTGATTTAACACCCCCCGCGGATGCGTATGAAAAAATAGAAAGACGTCTGAAACCGATAACTGTTTGGCGTTTTGGTGGCGATATATGACAACTATTCAACAACACCAGATAATTGAAGCCTCTGCCGGAACCGGCAAAACATATACCATTGAAAATGAAGTGGTACGGTTAATTGCTGAGGAAGGGATACCATTATCAGAAATTTTAATTGTTACCTTCACCGAAAAAGCCACCGGCGAATTACGCCGACGCATACGCAGAAAGTTGGAATCAGCATGGCAGGGAAATAAATACACCAGTATTAACAACACCCAATTACGCGCCAGCATTGATACCTTTGATGACGCGGCAATTTATACCATTCACGGATTTTGTATGCGTATGTTGTCAGAATACGCGTTTGAGGCAGGATTACCCTTTACCCAACAGCAATTGGATGACCCACAATTGTCTGACCGTCTATTCTCGCGCAGTTTACGCGGGTACTGGCGCAGAAACATATTGACAACAGACGACCCTATGCGATGCCGGGACGCGGTTAAAAATGATTTTTATAAAAATGATATCCAATCTGTCGCTAACAGGTTTATGCCCGGTGATGAATTAATCCCGTCTACCAGTAGTAAATTACTAAGCACAAAAGTCGCAATCGTAGATATAATTACAGGATTAAAACCGTCATTTGGCACCATACCGGATAATGTCAGCGATGCTGATTTTATAAAGAAAATAAACGCGCTTGGTATTCATGCCGCCACCAGGAAATCGTTAGTAACACACTTTACCAGTCTTTTGACAATTGTTGATATGTATAACAAACAGGGGATGACCGATGAAGTTGCCGATAATTTTTTCGCATGGAATCCAACAGAATCGGCGATAAATAAGTTTGATTTATTAGTTGATAATGGCGTGTTGAAAGAAAATGATGTAGCGAATTTAAAAAGATTATTGTCACTAAAAGTAGAATTAGTTGCGATTGTTAAATCACACGCGATTATGCAATTGTTTAATAGTAAAAAACGGTATAAAAGCGATGGTGGTTTTATCGATTTTAATGATATGCTGTTGTTGATGAGAGAGGCGTTATTACCACCGTCACCATTGATTGATATATTGCGTAAACGTTTTCAGGTGGCATTGGTTGATGAGTTTCAGGATACTGACCAGATACAGTGGGATATATTTTGTAACGTCTTCACCGGTGATGATACCCATCGATTGATAGTGGTTGGCGACCCAAAACAGGCGATTTATGGTTTTCGCGGGGCAAATGTTAAGATATACAATGCCGCATTGAATAGTCTGGTGGCAAACGCGGCTAATAAACGAAGTTTGGATACAAATTGGCGTTCTTACCCGCCGTTAATCTCCGCTTTAAATGAATTATTCAGCGAAAAATCCTTGTGGTTTAATAAAGCGACAGAGACATCACATACTGATATTCAATCTCCGCCGCCACCGGATATACGTTCCCGTTTGTATGCAGATGAATCCGGACGCCGACCACTGACAATTGTAGAGTTTCCCGGAGATATTACCGGTTCAAAAGCTAAGTTTAGTTACGCGTTTTTTATCGCCAGAGAAATAAAACATCTTATGGAAAGTAATATAGAAATTGTTGAATGGCGCGATAACAAAGCGTTTAAGAGAGAATTACATTTCGGCGATATCTGTATTTTAATCCGTGCCCGCACAGAATTATCAGCAATAAAATACGCCCTGCGGGAAGAGAATATCCCCTTTACATTTTCCAAACAGGGCGGCCTGTTTTCAACTATTGAGGCAGAAGAATGGCGTTATTTATTACGGTCAATTGCCACCCCGGATAACCCCGGTGCTGTATTGACCGCATTGTTAACCCGTTTCTTTAAATGTTCGCCGGAAACTTTGGATAATTATACTTTGTTGCCGGTTTCCCACCCGGTAAAGGTAATGTTTTCACATTGGCATCATCTGGCCGAAAACCGTATGTGGTCACAATTATTCCAACAAATTTTGTCGGATACGGGCATATTGGAAAGAGAATTAGCCACCGATGATGGCGAACGTATAGTTACCAACCATCAGCATTTAATACAGATTCTTCACGAACAGGCGGTGCGCACCCGGGGAACCATTAACGATTTAATTCTGTTTTTAGATACTAAATGTTTGCGAAAAGATGATGATAACACCGACCTGCAACGTATTGAAACAGAACGCAGAAAAGTTAAAATATTAACGATGCATGGGTCAAAAGGGCTGGAGTTTGAAGTAGTATTCATCGCCGGTGGATTTACTGCCAGCAAAATGCGTTCGAGTAGTGGATATACCACTGACAAAGGCAGAAAATATTTTTTCAATGAAGATAAAAAACTCAAAGAAGAACAGAAAAATGAAGAAGATGCGGATAGCAGGCGATTGTTTTATGTGGCGCTAACCCGCGCAAAATACAAATTATATTTGCCGTTATTTACAAATCCAAAATCAAAAGGCGCATTTAGTGGTTTTATTGCCACAGCGATTAACAATGCCTGGCCGGATAAAAAGGCTGTGGATGGTAATAAAATTGGGTTTATAAATGTGGATGACCGGAATGTACCATATTGGGATGCGCCGGTAGATGATGACACCGATGTTGAATTAATTTCATTGACCGATACAATATCTGAAATTGATGAATCATTGATAACAATCCCGGTTACAAACCATGAATGGGGTCACCGTATAACGCGGGTACATTCTTTTTCATCTCTTTCCCAGCATTCATCTTCGCCAACTGAAGTGCCGGTATTACGCTTTACTGCGGAAGATAATCAGGCAGAAGAAAAGTCACCCATTACCGATGACGCGACTGATACCGGTATAATAGATGTCGACTCCCTGCCCCACGGTGCGCAAACCGGCACGTTATTGCACGCGATACTGGAAGAAATCGATTATTCCGCGGTATTGAATGCTGCTGATCATTTAACATTACTGGCTGAAAATTCGCCAACCCTGGCTACCATCAGCAGTTTAGTTGACCGATACCCTTTATCAGAAGATATACCGGCAGAGAATTATTACGAAAAAATTGCCGCCATTGTCTGGAGAACTTTGCAGACGCCGATGCCATTTTTAAATAATACCAGACTGGCGGAATTGACAGATTGTCGGCATGAACTGGAGTTTTGGCTGCCAGCAACCACAATTACCGATACTATCCCGGATATTACCCTGAGCAACAACTATTTATCAGGTTTTATTGACCTTATTTTTCGCCATGATAATCGTTATTATATTTTAGACTGGAAATCTAACTGGTCGCCTACCGGCGATTATAGCCGGCAATCCCTGAATAATATAATAAAAAATAACAATTACGACCTGCAATACAGCATATATTATTTAGCCCTCGACAGATTTTTACGCATGTCATTACCGGGTTATAACCCGGATACCCATATGGGTGGTGTGTGTTACCTGTTTTTACGTGGCGTGGGTGATGGCGATAATGGTATTTATTATGTCCCGGGCGATGAAATAATATTATCGGATATTTATAAAGATGTGGCGACGCGCTTAAAATATAAAACAACGGAGGTTAACTGATGCCATTAAAGTTATCAACACGTGAATCATTGAAACGTCTTAATATATTGCCGGTATCAGATACCCGAAAAGGATTATACCAGGCGGCATTAAATGAATTGGATTTAACAACCATAGATTACCAGACAATACGGGATATCCTGGAGTTGGCATATATAAAGGACGATGTGGCGGTGGAAGCGGCAATTATCGCGTTATTTGTTGCCCGCAACGAGGGAAGTTTGTGCGTAAAAATGAACTTACCATCATTATCCCGCAGATTGCCGGAGTTTATAGGTCGCGACGAGATAATTGAAAGATTTATCAGTAATTTAAACGCGGGCACATATGACAAAACATTGGTCGGTCACGACGAATCGGCATACAAACCACTGGTCTTATTAGGTGATAATCTTTATTTCCAACGTTATCTGCGGGACGAATCGATATTGCGCAACACATTAAAAGAATGGTTGGATGAAAGTAAAAAAGCTACAACTATTGATATAAATAATATTCGCGACGTTGTCGCGGATGTGTTAGGTAACCCTTCTTTTGATACGAACGGCACCGCAATTACCCTTAACCCGGAGCAACAATTAGCGTTGGCAGCATCGTTGTTGAAGTCGTTTATTGTTATAACCGGGGGGCCGGGAACAGGCAAAACATCCATAATCATGGCGATTTTACGGTGTCTTGTCCGTTTAAATATTCCTGTTGAACGCATAGCATTAACCGCACCCACCGGACGCGCGGCAAAACGTATGAGCGAGTCGATACAATTACAGTTGGCAAATTTACCTGATCGTACCCCGGTGGAAGATAATATATCTGGTTTGCACGGGCAAACCATACACCGTTTGTTAGGATATTCGCCATCGCGCAATAGTTTTTCCTATAACGCCGAAAACAAATTATTGTTGGATGTGGTGGTGGTTGATGAAGTTTCGATGGTCGATACTTCCCTTATGTCGCGTCTTTTAGAGGCTATTCCACCCACTGGTAAATTAATCTTGCTGGGTGATTCCGAACAATTGCCTTCTGTTGATGCCGGTACAGTATTGGCGGACCTGGTGCCGACGGATAAATCACCAAATTTTAGCGCGCAGATGATTGATGATGTGAAAATATTAATACAACTCGCACCGGCATTAATCCCCGTAGCTAAACCGGCATTATTAACCGATTCTGTCGTGCGCTTAGTGCGCAGTCATCGGTCGGGACCGGAGATAATGGCAGTGGCGGAAGTGGTGAATAATTTTTCTGCCACCCGGGAGAAAGAACTGTTTGATTTGTTAAACGTGGATAATAAATGTTGCAAATGGGAAGATTCTGTTAACGAGAAAACGGCGAATTGGTGGCAACGATTAAACGAATGGTCTGATTATTATTATGGTGAAACCAAATTTCGCGACACAATCCGCAATTATCATGTATCAGATGCATTGACCATGCCGTATGACGCGGATTTATCTTTTATACTAAACCACCTGACAGACGCAAAAATATTAACCATAATTCATAATAGCCGGTATGGTTGCGACGCCATTAACGCATATCTGACAGAAAGGGTTCGCCACCATTTTGACCCGGATAATCACGGTAAATACTTTGCCGGTATGCCGATAATGGTTACTAAAAACGATTATAGTCTGGACCTGTTTAATGGTGATACCGGCATAATATTGCGTGACACCGCTAACAGTTATCGGGCAGCATTCCCCCGCGGCAATGATGTCCTGCTAGTCCCCCTGGATATCTTACCGGAACACACCCTCGCCTTTGCCATTACCGTCCACAAGGCACAGGGGTCAGAATATAACGACGTAATGTTAGTACTATCCAACACCGAATCCAGCAAAATAAGCCGCTTATTAACCCGCGAAATCATCTACACCGGCATAACCCGCGCCAAAAAATCCGTAATAATCCACTCCCCGCGCGAATTATTAATACAAGCATGCCAATCAAAAGTAACCCGCGATTCCGGGTTGAATTTGTGGGAGTAGTGTGGGTGACGCGGTGGATGAAAAAGCGGTGAAATTTTATCAGCAATATGGATTTCATCCATTGACATCTCACCCATTTCGCCTTTACATCAGCATGCGGGAAATTGCAAAACTTCCATGGGATACCAGATAAATCCTTATGGGACAGACACCTTCATGACTTCGTCACTCGGTGTCAGTCCCTGGTTGAGCAATACATATTGTTGTGCAAATTCTTTTATAACTCACCTTTCATGCCCTTTGCGTTTTTTGCGGTGTATATATAGGTCTTATAATAGCCGTTTCATCATCATTTTTGTGCTGCTGTTAGTTTTATGGTGTAAGGGCAATTTTGTCCGGTTTCATCGCTGATATTTATGCTGACATTTTCTATTTTTTTCTGATAATCTGTTGGTACTTGCCATTCTATTAATCCTGTTCCGGATATTGTCATGGTTTCCGGGGCAGTGATGATTTTGTATGTTACGCCTTTACGTTTTGCCTTTATAGATAATTGGCAGATATATTTTTCACCGTTAATAAAATATTGTGAAGGGGTGTTTTCGACATACAGGTAGTTGTTCCCGGATTTTTCCAGTTCTTCGTCAATATTTACCCTTTGCAGTATCAGTGAATTATTTGATTTTGGTATTAAAATCATCATGTTTGCATCCGGGATAAAATAGATACATTTGGAGATATCAAGCATTTTTAATGAAGATGACCCCTGGGTTGCCACCAGATTTGCCATGTTGATTTTTGGCAGTGATAACAGCAGGGAAGGGGTGTCGCTATATTTATAAATTGAGATGATATTTGTGTTTAAATTAACCATGGTAAAATATTTGCCACCGTAAGCCATGTTATAAATGGAATTATTCTGGCGTTGCATTTTAAGTTGTGTTACATCAATGTTGGATGAGTTCAATACTTTCTTAAGTTCAGACCCATTTACTGTATTGGTTAACTGTAATGTTTTTAAATCGTAATAATTGTATATATTGTCGTAATCTTTTTTAAAATATAATACCAGCGAAGGGATTTTATCTTTGTATTCCCAGTATAGTTCGGATAGTTCTCTTTGTTCCTGATAGGGTACAGATAACTCGCATTCAAATGTTGATAAACTGTAGCGTTGAATTATTTTATTTACAGATTGTGCCACAAATATATTGTCATTGCAGATGGTAATTTTTATTTTTTCATCGGTTGGGAAGGTGATAAATTTTACAATTTTGGCTGAATTTACATCAAAAATAGCTAATTTGTGCAACTCCCGGAAAGTAATTGCCAGGTATCGGCCATCGTTGCTGGCTATCACATTATCTATTCTGTCCGGCAGGTTGTAGATAACAGATGCCTGTTTAATGGCAGGTTCGGTGATATTTTCGTTCACATTGCTGACGGTGTCGAATGCTACCACAGGTATTTCGTCATTTAATTTAGCAACTGTCACATTGCCCTGTTTTACTGTTATTTCGTAATCAATCTTCTCCGGCGCTTTTTCCGCGTCGTTTACATCAATAGTTGCGGATCGGGTGAGATCCATTACAGTGGAAAGGTCGCCAAGCATAACCGAAACAGCATTCAGTCCATTTACCTGTCCGGTTATCACTTTATTATCATTTAAAATAACTTTTTGCTGTTCGCCAAAGTTGATTGTTTTCACAGTATTTAATGGGATTTTCTGGTCATTTACAGTTATGTCGAAGTTTTTCACCATACATTTAAATTTCGTGGAGTCTGTATTTATATTTAACAACAGACTTTTCAACTTTTCAGTTGGTTGGAATGGGATAGCATTTACCTGGTAATTGTCGTCTTTAATATTTACAACCGGGTAGGTATGTTTTTCATGTATTCTGTCTGATAATGTTAATTCGACGGTTGTTTTTTCGGTTGATGGCAATATTGATGAAACTGTCATATCAAATGTAGTGGCGGTGTTTACCTTATTCGACATGATAACTGGTGGTTTAAATGATATTACCGGTTCGTACAATAAACTGCGCATGATAGCGGATGGGATAATACTGCTTTGTTGCGCGTTGTATTGGCTGGTTTTAGCCATGCCAATAACCATCCCCTTCCCGTTTATAATCGGCGCACCAGAATTGCTGGAGATAAATGTGGCGGTTCCAAGTGCTTCGCATACGCCGAAATAATTCTTTTTAAATGAATTTATTACCCCAAATGACGTACCCGGGTAATTTGCGGGGTTAGCCAAAAGCTCTTTTTTTAACGGATACCCGATACAGGCAAACGGCACTGTTTCATATAAAGCGTTGTCATCCGCTAATTCAAGTGCTGTTAACGGGAGAGTAGTATTAACTTTTAATATAGCAACAAATTGGTATTTATCTATACGTGCGACAGTAACCGGCAATTCAACCTGGTTTGGGGTTCCCGGTGATAATGTTAGTTTCATTTTGTCAGTCGGGCCAGTCGCCATGTACCCGATAGTGGCGAAATAACCTGCTTTACTAACACAAAACGCAGTACAGCACATGTAGTTGTTTTCAAATAATGCCAGAGAATCTTTATATTTTTGCAGATTTTCAATTGGAAAATCCGCGAATGCCAACGATAAAAATCCCGTAATACAAAATATTAATGTTAAAAAACGATACATAATAGTTAACTCCTGCTTTAATAAATAACCATATTAATGGTGAAAGAATCAAAACTGCTTTGCCCGGTATTGTCTGTTACTGATATTATTATCTCTTCTGACTTATTTTTGTAATTTACCGGCACATTCCATTCGACTATACCTTCGGGAGATATAACCATATTTTCCGGACCGGATTCTAATTTATATGTCAGGTTAGCATTTTTGCTTTTTACCAGCATATTATATTTGTATTTATTGCCCGGTCTAAAGTCCGGTGGTGGTTGGGATACAATATCAAGATAATTGTTGTCATTCTTTTTCATCAAATCATAAATGTCAAAGTTATAAGTAATCAGATTGTTGCGTGATGCCGGAATCATGGTTAATATATTGTAATTTGGCGCGTAATGTATGGATTGTCCCGGCGTCAGGTAATTAACAAATTTGCTTGTATATCTGTTTACCTGAAAATTAAAATATTGTATATCCTGTAATACTGCCACGGTATTAAAATCGGTAGTACGGCAAATAATCGCTTTGTTAGTATCAAAAGAAAGGAAGAACTTGCCACCATATGCCGGTATACAGACGGTATCTTTAAATCGTTCCGGTCCTATATCCAGTAAATCCAAATCGCGGATTCCTTTATTGGTGTATATATAAGTTCCGTCATACCCCGGCAACAATTCATTCATGGTATCACGTTTACTATCGCTGTTAAAATCGAAGTTGCTGGCGTTCCACAGGCAGGTACTATCATCATATTTTGTTTGAACCATATATTTCGCGTCATTTTGATTTTGTATTACCCCTGCCAGCACCTTTCCGTTTTCTGATACATTTATTTTGCAGGCGTTGTAGATGTTGCTGTAAAAACCGTTATAAATATATTTTTTATTGGATATTACATGGCGCAGGGTAGTTAAATCTATAGTATCTGCGGTAATGAATGTTTTGTAGATGGGACCATTGGTGGCACAACCCATCATGCAGTCATTAAAAGATATCCCTTCTGGTATAGCGGTGGTTAACTCGAGTTTAAATGTTGTCAGGTTATATCGTTGAACAACGTTCAATTCCGGCAGAAATATTACTAATTTATCCATACTGGCGGCTATCTGGGCAACTTCTGCCGGCAGTTGGATATATTTTACTATTTGTGATTTAGTCGCATCAAATATCGCTAATTTCTGTAGTTTGGCCAGATAAAGTATCAGATATCTGCCGCCACCACCGGCGACAACATTATTTATCTTACCGGGAAGGTTAATGATATTCATTTTCGGCAGGTCGACTGCCGGAAGATTATAATTTTCAATATATTGCGGTTTATCGCTTTCTACAGGTATTTTCCCTTTCATTTCTCCGATTATATCTGCTTTTGATTTTATTACTATTTTATAATCCACGGTGGTTATCAGTTGTTCTTTATCAATAATGCTGATAGATTTTACTTTTGATAAATCAACTGTGGCGTTTATATTACCCAGAGAAATGCCGGTATTTTCTAACCCGGTTATGGTGCCTGTTATAATATCGCCATTTCGCAATGTAACTTTTTGCGGAGTTGTCATGGCAATAGACCGGACATTATCCATTGATACAGTTTTGCCATTCACAGCAATGTTGACAGGTTTTATCCGGCATTCAAAATTTGCTGATCCGGTATAGACAGAAACCGGTAATGATTTATTTTCAACAGCTTCCGGAAGCGGGGTAAAACTGAATCTGATGGTGTTTTTGTCGATTATTTTTCCGGGATATGTATGGGTATCATCTTTGGAAGTGGAGATAATAATCTCTGCCGAGATATCGTCCGGAGGTGTGGTTAATGACATGATATAGGCGTTATATTCTACCTGTTGCCGTAATTTAGCTTTTTGAAATGGCGACGGGGTAAAGGTTATTTCCGGACGAATCAGCAGTTTATTCATTAAACTAACCGGGATAGCAAAGTTAATCCCGGTACCGGGAATCCCTGCATTTAATATGCCAATTACTTCACCTTTTTCATTTACTACCGGACCACCGGAGTTGCCGGGGTTAACTGCCGCATCGTGCTGTATCTCTTTTATCTCACCGTTGGATTTTCGCAGTGATGTAATGTGGCCAAGAGAAATTGTCGCGGTTGGGTATCCGGAGTTTGTGAAGAGAAGTGATTTGCCGAATGGATAACCAAAAACTGCCAGAGGTGTTGCTTCCGCAGGTGTGGTGTTATTAATTGTCAGTGGATATAATGTTCTAACTAATTCAATTTTCAGCAATGCAATGTCTGATTTACTGTCTGTTTGTATTACTTTCGCCGGCACTATAACCTGGTTTGGTTCCCCGGAATTAAGCACCAGGTTAAGCTTTTCCCCCGCGTTTGCAATTACGTGGTCATTGGTTATAAAATATCCTGTCCTGTTAATACAAAACGCGCTGCCGGAACCGTTGCTGGTTTCTACCATAGCAATAGCATTTTTACAATATGTTATCATTTCCGCAGAGATTTCTGCCACGACAATACTCTTAATTGACAGGCACATACCGATAATAATAAATAATCGCCACATATATAATTTCTCCATTTAATCAGGCTTTATATAACCTGTTTTTTGTATTTACAGGACCTTCGCTTTTTAGCAGAAATTTGCATGAAATTGGTCGCTTCGACAGGCTCAGCGACCGGTCACTGAGCCTGTCGAAGTGACCTTAAGCGAAAGTCCTGTATTTTATATCGTCCCCGACGTTTTTTGCTGATGGACAAAAATATCCACTATTCAAAAATCAGCATTTAATCCGCAGTAATCTTAAAGGTATGATAAAAACTTTTGTCGTTATCATCGCTGATAACCAGAATTATGGTTTCAACTTTGCTGGCATAGTTTTCCGGCACCGGCCATTCTATTAATCCGGTTTTTGATATTGTCATTCCATCCGGAACGCTTTCTATTTTATAGGTAATATTTTTCTGATTTGTTTTAATTTGCAGTTGATATGTATATATCTCACCTTTTTTAAATTTTGCCACAGGTTGCGAATTAACATAGCAATATGGAATTTTCGCGTTATCCATTTCGCTGATTATATCAACGTTGCGCAGTACAATGCCGTCTCTGGTTACAGGTATGGTAATTAGCAGATTGGCATTAGGATAAAAATATACTGATTGTCCAACAGATAATGACGCTAAATCCGGTTGTTTATATCCGGTAACAGGTGCAAAGTTCACCTCTGGTATCTCTTTGCTGGCATATAACAGCGTAAAATCAGAGGCGCGGTAGATGTATATAGCTTTGTTTCTTATACTCATGAAAAATTCGCCGCCATTTGCCGGCAGGCATATGGTATTCTGCACTGTTTGTGAGGCGATCTCCAGGTCGGAATTCAGTACCCCTATCTTTGTATAGATATAGGAATAATCTTTGCCGGGCATTGATTCTTCTGCCGGTATTTGAACGTAATTAGTATTAAAATAATTTCCGAATAGACTACCGACATAGATTACATCTCTGCTTTTTTCTTTATTCCAAATGCATACTGTTTTGCCGTCCTCTGAAACGCTATAATTTGGTATAAAACGCGTGTCATACGAACTGTTATCGGTTGTAATATTTTGTTTTGTAAGTGTGGTTAAGTCATAGAAATAGATATTATATACGGCATCATTTATCATTATCGCCGCGATAACAGGTCCGTTGGAATTGCACCCCATGGCAATTTTATGAATGACAATATTTTTAGGCAATGCGCATGTATTCTCTTTTTCCATTGTCTTAAGAGAATATCTTTCCAGCACTTTTTTTTCTGTTAAATACAGCACCAGTTTATCTTTGCCGGCGGCGAAGATGGTTTTTTCTTTCGGCAGGTCAAGGTATTTGGTTATTCTGCATTCGTAAACGTCAAACACTGCCAATTTTTGTACTCCGGTGAAACTAAGAATAAGATATCTTCCGCCACCTGCTTTAATAATATTATCTATCTTCCCCGGCATTGGTATGGTTACTTTATCTTTGTCATCTTCCTGTTGGGTCTGGTTGCCCGATTGTGTGGTGGTGATAAGTTGAATATCGCCACTGTTTTGTCCCACGGTAACATCGTTGATTTTTGCTTCAATACTATAACCCACCCTTGTTGTCTTTGGGTTACTGTCATAAACAGATATAGTTTTTGATTTTGTCAGATTAATATTAGCGTTTACCTGTCCCATGGTGGCTTCCACATTTTCCAACCCGGTTATTGGTCCGGTAATAGTGGTATTGTCCGTCAGGGTTATTACAGACGGTGGTCCAATGGTTATATTTCGTATGGTATCCAATGGGATATCTTTGCCGTCGCATTTAAGATTATAATTTTTCACCTGGCAGTTAAAAAATGTTTCATTGGCAGTAACGCTTAACCTGACTGTCTTTACCCCTTCAATGGTTGGCACCGGAATTGCATTAACATGGTATTTATTGTAATCAGTCTTTTCGGCTATAAATACACGTCTGGTGTTTATACCGGTTATCAATGTAAACTCAACGGTCATTTGGTCATTGGCAGCGATAACCGGGTCTACTGTCATGTTAAAATCGGTTAAAAGGTTCTGTTTTTCCGTGGATATAGGCGGGGGGACAAAGTTTATTTGGGTTTTGTTAATTATTCTGCGTATTGCAATTGATGGAATAGCAAAATTAATGCCGGTACTCTCCTGCAAGCCAAAATCGGCGATACCCACGACTTTTCCTTTGTCATTTATCAATGGACCGCCGGCATTACCCGGGTTTAACGAGGCATCTATTTGAATACCCATCAGGCGGTTGTATAATTCTTTAAACGAAGTAATATGCCCCTGGGAAACCGTTATAGCGGGGTATTCTCCTTCTTTTAAAGAAAGAATTTTGCCAAAAGGATAACCAAAGGCGGTGACGGGCATTGTTTCACTCAGGGTAGATATCTCATCAATTTCCAGACTGGTTAATTTTATATCAGAATTTACCTTTAGTATCGTCAGGTTATAATCGCTGAAGCCATCAACTTTAGTCGCGTAAACTATCGCCTGATCTTTCTCGCCGGGTTTTAAGATTAACTTTATTTGTTTGCCCACATTAAATACAACACGGTCATGGGTTACAAAATATCCGGCTTTATCAATACAGAACGCTGTTCCAACGCGACCATCACCATTGTCAACCATGGCGGTGGCGTCTTTGCATTGTTTTATGATTGCCGGTGTCAGTTCTGCCATTGTTGCTGTTGTTAACACCAGTGATAATATTACAGTAATAATGATTTTAAACATAAAATATCCCTCTTGTATTGTTTCGCAGGTTATATAACAGGTATAGTTCCCGCGGATTTTGCTATTATTGTTGTTCCAATTTTTACAACTATTTGATAATCAATCTGTTTTAAAATTGGGTCGGCGCCAGAGACAGATATAACTTTTGCGCTTTTCAGGTTAACATTGGCATTAACTTTACCCCAAAAAATATCAATCGCTTCTATTCCGGTTAATTCACCGGTTAATACTTTGCCATCAACCAGGGTAACGGATGTCTGTTTACCGTTTTCTATTCTGCTTACCATATCCAATGATATCTTTTGTCCGTCAATAACAATATCGCGTTTAATGGTATTGCATTTAAAATTAGAATTTTCCTGAATAATATCAAGTAATAAAATCTTTGGTCCTAACTTTACCGGTGCTGGTATTATCGTGATTTTATAATTATTATCTGTGGTTTGTGTTGCTGTATATGTACGTGGTTCTTTTTTTTCTGTGCTCACCACCATTTCAACAGTTATTTTCTCTGGTTGCGGCACCATGGTATCAACAGTAATGTTAAAATCGGTATTTTGTGCTGTTTTTGTGGCATCAATTGGCGCCGGGTTAAATTTAATATATGCTGTGGTTATAAGTTTTGTGACTTTTGTAACCGGAATAGAAAAATTAATTCCGGAACCCGGCATTCCTGCTACCACAACCCCCACAACATTACCGTTTTCCGTTACCACCGGTCCACCGGAATTGCCGGGGTTAAGGGACGCGTCCAGTTGGATTTCCTGTAAAATGCCATTTGATTTTCTCAGTGATGTAATGTGACCCAGTGACACGGTAACACCCGGATATTCACCCACTTCTAATGATAATTTCTTTCCAAGTGGGTATCCAAAGGCGGCAAGTGGTATTGTTTCTATTAAATCATCAACATTACCGAGTTCCAGTGTTGTTAATACCACATCTGTTGTAACTTTCAGTATTGCTAAATCCATTTCTTTGTCGGCGCACACTATTGTTGCCGGCAACACTAATTGATCTGCTTCACCGGGTTTTACTACTATATTTAATTTGTCGTCTGCCTTTGCTATTACATGCTCATTAGTTATAAAATATCCCGATTTATTTATACAGAATGCCGAACCTGTACTTTTAAAGGTTTCCACTAATGCGGTGGCGTCTTTACATTTTTTAATCAATTCCGGCGCAAATTCTGAAAATGCTGTCGTTGTGATTAAAAAAGATATAATAATGACAAAAAATATTCTTAACATATAACCTGCTCCTCTGTGGTATGTATCTACTCAACATTAATTTTTATCGGGTGCATTCGGGTTTGCCCTATTGCGTCTGTATATAATATGGTGGCGTTTGCCATGTTGCCGTTATAATTTGCTGGTATCGACCATGTTACTAATCCGGTGTTTGTCACCGTCATCCCTTCCGGACCATTTTCCACCTTATATACCACCCCACCGCGTCGCGACTTTACGTTCATCTGGTAATTATAGGTTTGTCCTTTTCTGCCGGATGCTGTTGGTGATGATATCGTATACAAATAATCTATCCCGGATTTATCTAGTTGTTCCTGTATATCCAGGTGGTATAGTATTATTGAATCCATTGTTGGTGGTATAAATAACAGTAATTTTGCGTCCGGGATAAAATGAATTGACTGGTGATAAGTCTTTGTTCTCGTCTTCTCATCATATATAAAATTATAATTGTTCACATTGTCAGCAATTAATTCAGGGAAAGTGAAAAGTATATTCATATCATCTGCGGTATATACAGATATTTTTCCCAGAGATGTCTGGAAAAAATATCTGTTTCCATAAGCAGGCAATAAAGATTTGTTGCGAAACTTTTCTGGCTCAATTATTTTCAAATCTTCATTATACAAACCGGAAGTGGCATATATTTTACTTCCATCCGCATTAGGATATGAAATAAATGGTGTAACCTCATGGTTATTTTCGCTTGATTTTAATGTTAATTGATTATTGTTAAAAATTCCTTTATCAATCCCGGTACTGGTTAATTTGCATCCGGCAACTACTTTACCATCGTCAGATACGTTAATGTTGCGTGTTCCCTGGCCATTATCAACGGCGCCTCTCAGTTTTACATTTATTTTTCGTAGACTGTTTAAGTCGAAGATATCATAAAGCCTTAAACGGTTATTTGTATCTGTATTCGCAATACTTGCATAAATTGGTCCATCAGATTTATTGCCCATGGATATTTTGTAGATATTTGGGTTGTCGGTGATATCTTTCAATGTTACAGACAATTCGCATTCCAGAGTAAGCAGATTATAACGTTGCATAATTCCGGTATCTTTTGTCAAAACTACAAATTTATCAAAACTGGCTGCAATTAAAACATTGTTCGATGGTAAATCCAGTTGTTTGGTGATTTTCGCTTCATTTACATCAAATATCGCCAGTTTCGCTAAATTTACAAACGAGAATATCAGGTATCGGCCACCACCACCGACGGCGACATCCTTTATATTCCCCGGCACTTCTATATTAATTTTTGGTTGCTCCATCGGTGCTTCAACAATTTTAAACGCTTCAGAAACTGCTTCATCTATCTTGTTATTTTCAAATGTAATAGTATCCGCAAATTCTTTTATTATTTCATTTCCAGCTTTTACAGTTATGGCATAATTTATTTTTTTAGCCGTTTTAACTGCCGGAGCAATTCTTATCTGTGAAGCACTGGTTAAATTAATTTTTGTTTTAATTTCTTCAAGAGATATTTCCACCGCATCTAACCCGGTTACTGTTCCGGTTAATTCGTGACCATTATTTAATAATACCTTCGCCGGGTTATCAAAAACTATTTTATTCACCATATCCAATGATGTTTGTTGGTTGGCGACGTTGAATTTTTGTGGTTTGCATTGGCAGGTTATGGTGGCGTCGTCAGATGTAATCTTTAATTCCAGCATATCAGACTTCTTTTTTCCTGGTATTGGTACTGCCTTCACCTGATATATGTTGTCTGTTAATTTATTTGCCTTAAAAAACCGTTTATCGTTCGCGGTTTCATATAATGCCATTTCAACAGATATATCTTGTGTGGATTTTAGTATTGGGGTGACATTTATATCGAACCCGGTAAGTTGGGTTTCATCATCAATAGCAGGTGGAATAAAGCTAACGTCTGGTTTGCTTAATGCTTTTATTAAGTTAACCACCGGGATAAAAGCTGATTGTAACACAACCGCGGTGCCGATATTTTTACCAGTCACGATGCACATCCCCACTAATTGTCCTTTATCATTTACCACCGGTCCGCCGGAATTACCGGTATTTAACTGGATATCAAGAGGAATATTTTTTACGATTTCATTCGGGTTAATAACCCCTGTCTTAGCGACAGAAACAATTAAATTCGCGTTCTGCAAGTTTCTGGTTACATAATCCACGCCGGTATAACCAAAAATATATACAGGCATATTATCAGTTAATGGCGACGTGTCGTTAATATCAAATCTATTTAATTGCTGGTCGGTATTTACCTTTAATATGGCAATTCCGGCAATTCTATCAATGCGTGTAACAATAGCAGGAAGAATAATCTGATTCGGTTCAGCGTTTACAATAATATTTATCTTATCATTATCAGCAACATTTGTTGCGTCAGCAATAAAATAACCAGTGTTATTAATACAAAATGCGGAAGTAGAAAAACGTCCGGCATCTAAAATAGCAGTGTTGTTTTTACATTGCCGAATAATATCCGGGGTAATTTCAGCCATACAGCTGGTAACCAGAACCATCCAAGAGAAAAAAAACAGCAAATATCTGGCCATACAGGTATCTCCATTAAAAAATATCTTATATCTACATATTTGATGGTAATTATACATTTTATAAATTATTACAACAATAGTATTAATTGAGATAATTTAAAAAATGGTCACAATAAAAAAAATGGTATCAGAATTTGGTCACCGTTTGGAACTGTGCAAGAGCCCGGCTATATGAAGAGTGAAAATTTGAAGAGTGAAGGGTGAAAATTGATGAAAAATGAAATCTTTTTTTTATTACACAGAGAAGACACTGAGATTCACAGAGGGTTTGATTAAATTATTCTTTGCGTTTTATCTGTTCTTTTGTGGTAAATCAATTTTAATCTCAATCACAACACCCTATGTGTAACATACCAACAATTTCCTCTGCTATTTCCGGAATGGGTTTGTTGGTGATTTTTGTGGTCAGGCGGGCCAGGCATTTGGGGGTGGTTGAGTAACGGGCAGCGTGGATAATGTATCCGTCGTCTGATGTTTCGGCGTATACGCCTACTGGTGTGCTGCAACCACCGCCTATTGCGGCGAGAACCAGACGTTCTATTTTGGTTGCGTTTGCCGTTTTTTCATCATGTATTTCAGCCAGAATATCGATTATTTTATTGTTGTTGTATCTGGTTTGTATTGCCAGTGCTCCCTGGCCGGGGGCAGGTACCAGATCTTCCGGGGGGAAATATTGGGTTATTCTGCTGTGCATGGCTAAACGGTGAACCCCGGCGGCGGCCAGGCAGATGGCGTCGTATTCCCCGTCATCAAGTTTGCGTATTCGGGTGTCTACATTTCCGCGGATGGTCGCTATTTTAATATCCGGTCGCATTCGTAGTAATTCTGCGGTTCGGCGCAGGCTGGAAGTGGCAATAATCGCGCCGGGTGGCAACGATTCCAGGGTGGGTGCGGTTCTGCCGATAAGCACATCCCGCGGGTCTTCGCGCAGTGGTATTGCCGCTATCACCAGTTTGTCGGTGTCTATACCCGGAAGGTCTTTTAAGCTGTGGACTGCCAGGTCTATTTCGCCGGATAATAACGCGTTTTCAATTGCGGAAACAAATATTCCGCGTTCCGGTATCTTCTCAATCGGTACATTTGCCAGACGGTCACCGGTAGTTGTGATAATTTTTCTTTCGACATCATATCCGCGTTTTCGCAGGTAGTCGCTGACAAATTCTGTCTGGGTTAATGCCAGTTTGCTGCCACGTGTTCCTATGCTGATATGTGTCATCATTCGTCATCCTTATTGTTATCAGATAAACCGAATAACTCAGATAAAATTTCAACAGTGGTATTGTCACCGCATTGAGAATAATGCTCTTTACAACATACGGTGGGGTTATGTAACAGCTTTTTTATAATGCTTTGCGTCAGTGTATTTACTATCTCCCGTTGTTTCGGGGTGAAATCATCAAGTTGTTTTTCCATCGCTTTAATTTCATTGCTACGAATATTTTCAAAATGCGCGTGTAATGCCGCAATTGCACCTGATATTTCTCCTTCTGATTGTCGTATACACCATTGCTGTATCTCTTCACCCAGCAAAAGTTCAGCATGCTGTATTTCCTGTTGTTGCTGTGCTTTGTATATTTGTGCCGTTATTTGTAAGTCATCAAGATTATGCAGGAAAACAAATGGCAAATCACCCGCTTGCGGTTCGATATCCCGTGGCAGTGCCAGGTCTATCAGGTGCAGTGGGTTATTCCCGCGCATTTGCATGGCATGGGCTACACTGGCAGCGGTAATAACATGGTGCGGCGCGGCGGTAGAACTTATAACGACATCGCATTTTGCCAGTAATTGGTCTATATCATTAAAGTTTACTGCTTCGCCGTCGAACTGTTTCGCCAATTCAACCGCGCGGGCATAGGTGCGGTTGGCAACAAATACTATATGCGCGTGCCGTTGTGATAAATATTTAGCGGTTGCTTCCGCAATATCACCTGCACCAATCAGCAACACCGACAATGTTGATTTTTCCGGAAAAGTAGCTGTTATCAAATCAGTTGCTATGCGGCTTAATGCGGTTTCCCCATTGCCGATTGTTGTCATGGTGCGTATTTTTTTACCTGCGCTTAACGCGTATTGAAACAGGTTATTCAGTTGTTTGCCAATGGATTTATGAGTTTGTGCCAATTGTAACGCGGTGGCCACCTGTCCCTGTATCTGGTCTTCGCCAATCGCCATCGATTCTAATCCCGCGGTTACCCGGAATAAATGACTGGCGACTTCGGCATTATTTTTTATGTAAAGGAATTGCTTTACATCGTCATTATCGGGGTCAGTAAGTGAACATAATAAGTCAATAACAGGTTGTTGGTCCACGCAAACGGCGTAAATTTCTGTCCGGTTGCAGGTAGATAGAATAACTACTTCGCTGACACCATCGCAGTTTTTAATACGTGACAGCATATCCCCGGTTTTTTTTGGACTGATATACAGCTTTTCACGAATATTGATTGGCGCGGTTTGATGACTTAAACCGACAAGGCAGATAGTCATGAGATTTTCCCATTTTTATATTTTCGCGTGTTATTAAGTGACGATAATATAGTGATTTCCGCTTTATTAGTCTCACCTTTACGGATAAGGTCAAGTAGCGGTAAATCCAATACATCTTCCCATGCCTGTTTGCGTTGCTGCGGCGTCAGTTTTGCGGCGTTTTCTTTCCACACCTGGCGTGCCTGCCATAACAAACTCAGCAATTCGCCGTATTCAACCCCAAATATATTCGCCAATTCATCACGCAATCTGCGCGCCCACACCGGGCAGGCCCCACTGGTAGATACGGCGA
>CAZNLA010000013.1:0-27619 GCA_964573385.1 uncultured bacterium | reverse complement strand
TCGAAGTGACCACATCTGAAAACTGAAAACTGAAAACTTGTCCAATTTATTTGGGCTAGGTTTTAAGTATATTCAAAATGGTCGCTGAACCTGTTGAAGTGACCATAAGCGAAAGACCGGTAAAATAATAATTTAAAAATAAAAGGAGAAGAACAATGACAGTAACCGTAGTAATCGAATGTGACGGCATTCGCGAGGAAGTTAGCCAGCAAGTGGCGGATATCGGCACATTGCCCGACCTGTTACAGAATATGGGTGAAGAATTTCTGTATTCCGCAACCTGTGGCCATAACAGCAACAGCAACAATTGGGACGACGAGGAGGATTAAGCATTATGGAAAAAAGCGATTTTCATTTGCAAATCAAATCTTATGATGATGAGCAAGGGATATTTGAAGGTTATGCTTCAGTATTTGGCAACCAGGATTATCACGGCGATGTGGTGGAAAAAGGCGCGTTTATAAAATCATTGAATGACCGTCAGCAACTACCAATTTTATGGCAGCATAATCCGGCAAATCCGGTTGGTATAACCGTCGCCATCAATGAAGACGATTACGGATTACGGGTGAAAGGCAAACTTGTTTTGGATTCACCTCGGGGCAAGGAAGCCTATGCCTTATTACGCGCCGGGGCAATTTGCGGCCTGTCAATTGGTTATGATGCCGTACGTCACAGCTATGACACTGGCCGTAATGCCCGACGACTGCAGGAGATAAAACTATGGGAACTGTCATTAGTGACTTTTCCCGCTAACCCGGCAGCACGGATTGATGGAATTAAAAGCGCAACCATATCTATCAAAAACCTGCTGGATGAAATATGTGACTGGCTACGCAAAAACAGCGTTTGCATAGTATAAAAAAGGAGCAAAAAATGGAGATGAAGGAAATTCACCATGAGATCCAACAGACATGGGCAGAGATGCGTGGAATGTTGGAAAAACAGAACCAGCGAATGGAAGAAACCGGACGAAAATCCGGCCTTGCCGATGAGGCTATCGCCCGTGCCAACCAACGGTTAGATGCCCTGGAGACCAGACTTAACCGACCGGCACCGGCAGTAAAGGGACGCGGCAATGACGAGGTTAACAGTTTCATCAATTGGTGCCGCAACGGAATGGCAACAGAACGTAAATTGATGACGGTTGGTGAAGATGCCACCGGTGGTTATCTGGCACCGGTGCATTTTGTCGGCGAAATGATACGCGCCGCGACTGAATATTCGCCTATTCGCAACGCCGCCAGAATCAGACAAACCTCTGCCCGCGCCATTCAGTTGCCACGAAAAACCGGGTCAATAAGTGCCGCCTGGACCGGAGAAGCAGAATCGACCAGTGATAGTGGTATGACATTCACCCTGGAAGAAATCGCCACCCATAAAGTAACCGCACTGGTGAAGATATCGCAGGAAGATTTGGAAGATACGGTTTACGACCTGGAAAGCGAATTGCAGTTAGAGTTTGCGGAACAATTTGGTGTGGCGGAAGGAACCGCGTTTATTAACGGAGATGGCACTACCAAACCGGAAGGCTTGCTGACATCAACCAGGGTGACATCAATTGATACATTGGATGACGCCATCAGTGCTATTGACCTGCTTAACCTGCAGGATTCGTTGAAAGAACCATACGCCGGAAGAGGAACATGGTTAATGAACCGGCAAACCATGTCGGCTATCCGTTTGCTCACCGATAACCGGGGTGATTTTTTGTGGCAACCGGGACTGACAAATGATATACCGGCAACAATACTGGGACGACCATATCTGCTGGCGACTGACATGCCGGATATCGCGGCAAATGCCTGCCCGGTTTTATTCGGCGATATCTACCGCGCCTATGTGATAGTTGACCGCGTTAACACAGAAGTAAAACGATTGGCAGAGAAATACGCCGACCTGGGTGTGGTCGGGTTTATCGCCCGCAAACGTGTAGGCGGAAAAGTAATACTGCCAGAAGCGATTAAGAAACTGAAAGTAAGCGCGTAGTAAATTACTTTTGAGCAGCATGGATAGGCAGGATAGAGATATCAGGACTTTCGCTTTAAAGTAAAATGTGCTTAAAAAAGGTCGCTGAGCTTGTCGAAGTGACCATTGGCGATAGTCCTGAGATAATCGACATTCTGCCTGTCCGGTTTTTGGTTGTAATCGGACGGATTGGTCTGATCGGACTGATAGATCGGACATATCGGACTTATCTGGTGTTTTTAAAAGGAGCGTAAAATGATAATTAGAACTGTTACCCCACCGGCAAGTGAGCCCATTAACTTAAACATTGCCCGGTTATACCTGAAGGTTGATAACGATGCTGATGATGCCTTAATAAATCTGTTAATTGCGTCTGCCCGGTCAGCAACAGAAGAGTTTACCGGTCGTGCAATTATTACCCGCACATTATCCGCGCAAATGCGATATCCGCCGGTTACTTTTTCACTGCCAAACCCGCCTATGGTGCAAATTGATAACATAACCGCGATAAACAATAGTGGCGTTGAACGCGAGATTGACGCGTGTGAATATATGATTGATTTTGACAACAATTCGACCCGTGTTATTGCTCCGGATGGATGGGGATTACAACCGGATGAAAAATTGCTGGTTACATGGCAGGCGGGTTACGGTGAGAATATTGACGACTATCCACCCGCAATACAAACTGCCATGTTGATGATGGTGGCACACTGGTACGAAAACCGTGAAGTATCCACACCCACCGAAGAGATTAAAAAAATGTTGCTGCCATGGCGGGTAAAAATATTTTAGTGGCAGTAATCAATTTAATGACAGGACTATCGCTTTCAATAAAAATATGCTTAAAAAGGTCGCTTCGATAGGCTCAGCGACCGGTCACTGAGCTTGTCGAAGTGACCTTAAGCGAAAGTCATGGTAGATAAAAATCAGGATACAGACAATATGAAAATTGCGGATATGAAATTACGCGGAATAATAATGACCCCGGC
This sequence comes from uncultured bacterium, assembly GCA_964573385.1. Taxonomy (GTDB): domain Bacteria; phylum Armatimonadota; class Hebobacteria; order CAIYQO01; family CAIYQO01; genus JBAXQQ01. The sequence goes on along the minus strand of CAZNLA010000013.1, from coordinate 24,659 downwards.
ATTCACCCCGGATAATAATGGCGGGGTAATATGCAACTGGGTTGATGGTGATGAAGTATGGTGCCAATTGACAGCAAAGGCAGAGTATAAGCAAATCTTATTAAGACACAATGCCAACATTAAACCTGGTTACCGATTAAAAATTGATGATGTTATTTATGAAATATTAAATATTTCAGACTATGGTGAGATACAAATGCTGAAATGCAAATAAAATTTTCACTTCATGTTACTTCGACAGGTTCAGTGCCCAATCGCTGAACCTTGTGGTTAAACAAATGCCGAATAATACAGAAATTACCTGAAGGACAACAATATGATTCCATATGAAAAATTACAACAGTTAATATATCAGCGATTATTACAGACCGGATACATGGTATATGACCATGTACCGACCACATCAACAGGGATATTTTACCTGATAGGTGAAGCAGGGGCAGTTGACCGCGGGGTATGTTGGGAAATAACCCATACGGTGCGGGTTATCGGAGATATTAACACCACCGCACAGGCGGGGGAAATGGTTGATACAGCATCGGATAAATTATTCACCATTTTAAGTGGTAATGGCATCACCGCCCGACCGTTGAATCGCGGTAACAGCAGAATATTACGCAGTGCTGACGATAATAAATCAGCAATTTTACGAATGCGATATCTGGTTTATGAGGATGTGTAATATGAATTGCATACCAGGAATTGAAGTAACGCTATACATTGATGGCAATGAAGCAGCAATCGGCGGGGCATTACGGTTAGAAACGAAATCAGACCCGATAGAAATAACAACCCTGGCAGATAGCACCAGGTCATTTACCCCCGGCAAAAGCAATTGGAAAATACAATTTGCCGGGATACCAACAGATGCTGATAATATGATTTCAAGCCTTATTACCGCCGCCCTGACCCGCAGTTTTATCATTATCCGCATGCAAATTGAGGGGAAATTATATGGTGGGCAAGCCTGTATGAATAATTTTTTAACCGGTGCGGACAACGGAAAAGCATTGCAAATAGAAGCATTATTACAGGGAGCAGGGGAAATGGTAATGATGTGAATTTATTGCCATTCCGGGACTGACATCGAGTGGAGAAGCCAGGAAGGTATCTGTCCCATCAGAATTCTGCTAATTTTTTTATCTTTCAATTAAATTAATAATGCCAACATGACCATCACAGAATACTGCCTGTGCTTTTTGTTTGCCATGCCGGTAATCTAAGTTTGCCGGGATTTTAGCGGGGATGAATGACCATGAATAAAAGTCGTTATTTTCCCATCCACCACCGGTGGTGGCAGTATAACCTATCCACGCGGAACCGCCGGTGACATATTTATTCAATTCCAGTGGCATTTCCAGATACATGGTGGTGTCTATATCTATATGTAATTTTTTACCAAAATAGGTAATATCTACGCGGTGTGTCGCACCATCGCTTAAATTAGGAATCGCAGAGTTTATCCATAATGCCTGGGATGATAAATGACTACAACTATTTGCACCGCCATTTAATGCTGCCTGTACTGCTATGTGGTTATTGTTTGGGTCATTTATTGGCGCACCACCATTTTGGTAAGTATCAAACTCCACTGTAAGGCTATTTGGCATCTGGTCATATGCCAATCCGCCCCCCATGGGACCGATAGCGTCTTTAGCGTTATTTTGTATGGTAAAAGTAAAACCATCCGCACCGCCGCCTGATCCACCTCTACCGGTGATTTTAAAGTCAAAACTGGACATAAAACCACCAAACGGGTCTATCGGTTGAGTATACCAGTATGCGCCGCGTTGGTTGCCCAATGCCGGGGTTAACCGGGCAAATGTCCCCTGCCATGATGCCGCGTCAACCCAGGTGATGTCATTAATGCAATTGAATGACGCCGGCAAACTGCTGCCATCGCCGGTTAAAACATACTGGTCTGGCGCGTCCAGATCTGCGGTTGGCCGTTCACTTAAAAAAATGTTGTAAACATAACTGGAAGTATGGCTGGAATTTGATGGACAGGTGAGGATTTTTTCTTCCATGGCTATATTTTGCCAGATATTTGCACTGGCAGGATACGATTCTTCGTGGTCTGTTGCCCACATGGTAATAGCCTGACCCTGTTGACGCAAATTGCTGACACAGGTGGATTGCCGCGCTTTATCGCGGGCACGCGCGAATACCGGGAATAATATAGCGGCTAACAGAGCAATAATCCCGATGACAATTAATAATTCAATTAAGGTGAAACCATTTCGTTTCATGAATTTATTATACCTTATTTTTTATACATTAATCATCCTGTAAAATCTTATTTAATAAATTTAATTCTTTTCTTCGGCAATATTATACAAATTGGCCTTCCTATTACATCGGTAATTGGCACACATCCCCAGCGATGACTATCCAGACTGATAGAGCGATTATCACCCAGCATGAATAAATATCCGGGTGGCACTATATATTCGCTATGTTGGACATCTTTCAATACCTGCCCCATTGCCCGTTGTTCAATGGGGGTAAAATATGATGTATCTTCATATGGTGACGGTGGAAAAGTATAGTCATAATCTGTTGCTTCACCGCTCAAATATGGTTCCGTCATTAAATTGCCGTTTATATATAGGCCTTTTTTAGCAATTATTTGTATATGGTCACCGGGTAAACCTATTACCCGTTTTACAAACTCCATCGGTTTTAACGCTTCACCGGCATTGCTTTTTAATTGTAATGCTAATTTAGGCGCATGAAATATTACTATCTCACCACGTTGGGGTATTCTAAAATTAAAGTCGTATTTTGTCACCAATACCCGGTCATTTTCCTGTAGGGTTGGATACATGCTGTTTGATGGAATAAAAAAAGGTTCTATAATAAACGGTTTAATTAATAAAGATACCAGGGCAATCGCAATTGCCGCGGCATCTATAAAATCTATCAGCATTGATTTGTTGCCACGCGATAAAATCTGCACCGGTGGCCCGGCATACATCATATCAACATCTGCCGGTAAATCATTATCCAATAATGGTGACATCGTAACCGTCATACCACCATCGCCATCGCCATCTTCCGCAATTATGGCAATATTTTTACCGACTATTTTTTTATTGTATGATAGCAATAACCGGATGCTGATTAAAAGTAAAATAAGAAATACAGCAAAAACCGGATTATTTATAAAATCTAAATTCACATAAATAAGGTTACCATTTTACAGGTTTATCGACAAGAAAAAGACAAATACATGGATTTCCCTTGCCGTCACTTTGACTGTAATATTATACATATCTCAACACCAATTATTCATCTGCATTGATTAATTGACAACCGGTGAATCATTTATCATACTTATCAGCATATAAGACTTTGCAGAATAAAAATCTTTTTATTTTAAAAAAGTCAATAAAATCTATTGCTTCCCGGCAATATAAGCGAGAATAAAATGAAGAGTTTCACCATTGATTTCACCACTTGCCCCGCAGAATTGCATGACGGTTTAAATGAGGTTATTGTCCACCGTAACGACCGGTTTGGCAGTGGTACTGTGTTAAAATTTGAATCCGGCAATACCGGGTTGAATATTTCCGTGACGGGTGACAACATAACCATTAAATATGGCACCAAAAGCGACGCTTTTCGCGCGTTAGGTTGTGTTTTGGGTGGTATGACAACGGCACAGCAGATATCAAGTTTTAATATGCTGGGTGCCATGGTAGATGTATCGCGTAATGGTGTTTTAACCGTATCGGCAGCAAAAGATTTTCTGCGTTGTTGCGCATTAATGGGCCTGAATATGATTATGTTATACAGCGAGGATACATATGAGGTGCCGGGTGAACCATTTTTTGGCTATCTGCGCGGTAGATACAGCCAGGTAGAATTAAAAGAATTGGATGATTACGCTTTCAACCTGGGGATAGAGATGATTCCCTGCATACAGACACTGGCACACCTTGAACAGATTATGCAGTGGCCGGTTTATGAAGACAGACGTGACATTGGCGGTGTATTGATTGCTGAAGAAGACGCAACGTATGAATTGGTAAAGAAACTGATTACCGCGGCAAGCACTCCCTTCCGTACCAGACGCATTCATCTGGGAATGGATGAGGCATGGGGATTAGGTACTGGCGAGTTTAAAAACCGGCACGGCGAAAAAAGCGGTTTTGAAATAATGAACACCCACCTGACCCGGGTAAAGGCGATATGCGCCGAACTGGGGGTAACACCCATGATTTGGGGTGATATGTATATTCACCTGGCATCAACAACCGGCAATATTTACGATTACAACAGCAAAATACCGCAGGAAGTAATTGATAAAATACCCACTGGTATTGACCTGGTTTATTGGGATTATTACCACACCGCCACCAGCGATTACGAACAGGGGATAGACCTGTATCAACAGTTAGGCGCACCGTTACTGATGGCAGGCGGAGGTTGGACATGGAACCACCTGTGGGCACATTTGCCATACGCTTTCGCCGCCACCAATGCTTGTATGACCGCGTGCAAAAATAAGGGATTAAAAGATTATTTCATCACGCTTTGGGGTGATGATGGTATGGAATGCGATGTATTTTCCGCATTGCCGGCGTTGCAATTAGCGGCGGAACATGCCTATAACAACAAGGTATGTAACCAGACATTGGCAGAAAATTTCCTGGGTGCCTGTGATGGTGATATAGAAGCGTTTTTCACCGCGTCAAAAATTGATTACCTGGCAGACCGTCATGATGGCAGTAAAGGCCCGGATAACATGAGCAAATGGCTGTTATGGCAAGACCCGCTGTTATCCATAACTGACCCGAATATTGATGTTGATTTACAGAAATATTATGCGGATATTGCCAATAAATTAGAAATTGCAATGGATAAAACTGGATTAAACCAGCGATTGGCTTATCCTGCCGCCATTGCGCGCGCTTTGTCGCTAAAGGTTAACCTGCGCCGTAATTTGCATAACGCATATATAACTGGTGATAAAAACAGTTTGCGCATTTTGTTAAACACTGACGTCGCGGAAACCTGCAAGGCTGTCGATTTATTATGGCGATGCCACCGCGATGTATGGATGAATACCTATTCGCCATTTGGCTGGGAAGTAATAGAATTACGCTACGGTGGAATCCGCACCCGACTGGCAACCATGACAGAACGTCTGGAAGCATACCTTTGCGGCAAATTAACCACCATTCCGGAATTAGAAGTTGAATTACTGAAGATATGGGACGCACCACTGGAAAATGTATCACCACACCGTGGTCGCGTACAGACACCAAGTTGTATAAAATAAAGGATTAAAATTTGTAGAGACGCAAAATCTTGCGTCTCTACCGGCATTCCGTACAGAAAAAATAGATATAATTGGGTTTTGCATAGGCCTGGATCACTTAAAAAAAAGAAATATCATTAAAATGGTCACTTTGACAGTCGCAACTACCGGTCACTACCTGTCGAAGTGACCTTAAGTGAAAGTCTGGTTTTACTTTTCTTTTCCTTAATTTCGCATTTTACTGTCATTTAATCAAATACCCCGCTAACTCCCCCTTTCAATGTTGGTATTCTTTATGATAATATATACAGACGATGTATGTAACCCGTTAGGGAGGGAAGACATGCGGCAGATTTTATTGCTGCTGGTATTAATATTAATCGGTTTATCCGCATATTCATTACCGCAAGTTACGATAATTAACGAAAATGAAAGACCGACTTTTTCGCAAGAGAACTTACGCGATGTTCTTATTGATTGGAAAAACGGCAAATTATATGTCACCGTTGACGGCAAGTGTCCGATATCGCAAATAGGCACCTTTGCGAAAAACAGGGCACGTGCAGACGCAATGCGTCAGGCATACAGTAAAATTCGGCAGGCAATCGCAGATTTACCACTGACCAGTTACGCGACATTTAAAGTTACTGTCTTTACCGAAACGGCATCAAATGATTTATTGGAACAGTTACTGGTTAAATCAATTAACCCGGTAGTGGAAAAATGGACATTTGAAACCAGGACGATGGCGGTTACATTTGTCGTACCCATTTATGGTAAAACATCACTGAATGACATTGCCGGCAGAACACTGGCAAATATGCAAAAACTCACAGATAAAGATATTACTTTAACCTCCCCCGAAACAATTACAAAAGTTACCCCCAAAGGCGATATTGAAAACACCCCCGCGCCATACACCGGGGTTATATTTGACTGTACCGATGTTAAATATTCACCGGCATTTTTGCCACGAATCATAGCCGGAAATGGCAAAAGTTTGTGGGGAGTCAATAATATTAATCCGATTGATGTATCTGATATAGCATTAGTCCGGTATTACGACACTATTAATGAAGCAAAATCCAGCGGTCGGGTAGGAAATAACCCGTTAATTATGCGTCCTGTTGCTATCGGTGGTGTTAACCAGTGCGACATGGTATTGTCTGATAATGATAATGATACTTTATTTTTAGCAGATGAAATTTCAAAATTCTTACCTAAATTTTCAATAGCAGTTGTGCTGGGTAAAGGAAAAACTTTAATTCTTAAGGATAAATGAAGGTGACACTGAATATGAAATTTTTATACTTTCTTATATTACTGCTAATTATATTGCCGGCATTTTCAAAAGAAAAAACCGTCCCGGATATTGCCGTTATACCACAACCTAACGGTGTTATTGCCAGTACAGACCGCGCTAACGCCCGGGAAAACTGGGCCGCGGAACGCATTGAGGCAGTTGGGATTAGTTACATCACCAGTTTTGATAAATATTCATTAATTATCGCCCGCAAAGCAGCATACCAGGTGATGAGAAATGAAATGAAAAATATTATCCCCACCATTGTTGTTGATGCTGATAAAAAAATAGCAGACGCGTTAAAAGGGTCAGAAGACACAATTTTAAAAAAACTTCTTAACCAGATAAAACTGGTGGCAGATTACCCAGATAGAATAAATAAACGTTATGTTATTATTGGCGTATTGCCAATGTTTGGCGAGAATGGTTTAACATCACTGGCATATAACGTAATCGGAAATCAGGTATTAAACATCACCGATAAAGATATCGCTTTTACCGTCACCATACCACATGGCCATACGCCGCAGTTGGCAGACGGACCATACACCGGAATAATAATTAACAATGACAACGCCCAGGTTAAGCCGTCAATATTGCCACGTTTGTTGCGTTTTGATGGCAAAGAGTTGTGGAACCCAAATGATGCTCCGTTGGACAAAGCAGCAACCGGACCAATACGTTTTAGCCGCAATCTTAAATCAGCAATTGCAAGTACCGTCGCCGGCACAAACCCGTTGATTCTTGAATCGATTGGCAATTATGGCGGTTATTATCCTGTTTTTAACGTAGACGATATCATCTTTATCCACCAATTAAAAGAAGATGACGAAGAATTATTCAGTCAGTTACCGTTCATATTTACCATGGGTATGAAATAAAAAACGCCGGAGACGGCAAAACTTTAAATTAAAAAGACGCACAATGTGCGTCTTTTTTGCTTTAGCAGAATAATCGTCGCTATAATCGGTCGGATAGGTCTGATCGGTCGAATTTTAAATAAAAACACAGAAAATATATTTACCAGTAATGGTGTCAAAGTAAATATATCGTTGAGGTGGATAATGCGGATATTATATATATCTTTTCTTTGGATTATTTTAATAGCAATATCAAATGCCGGTATGCTTACAACAGGCGTTGGGTTACGTGGCATGTATTATTCCAATCCGGATTTCTCTGGCACACGGGTGGTAAAATATAACACGGTAAATACTGCCTTGTCTGTTGATGCCGGACCGATAAGTGAACTTAAACCCGGTGCTTTTTCCGCCACTTTTCGTGGTTTCTTATTACCGGCGTTTTCCGAACTTTATACATTTACCATAACCACCACCGGCGGTGTGCTTTTAATCGTGGATAACAAGCGTCTTATAGATGACTGGTCAATAACAGATGGAACAGCAAAAACCTGTACCATAAACCTGAATGCAGATAAATTAACACCCATTATAATACAAACATCCCAACCTGTCGGTGCCGGGTCTTTACAGGTGCAGTGGTCCTGTGCCAGTTTGCCAATTGAAAATATACCAGTTTCCCGCATGTATCCACCCGTTTTCGCGTCCGCAAAAATTGTTTACAGCGATAATGCTGATATTCATTCCAGTTCATTATACCTGACAAATTTAACAGATATCCCCAGAAAAATAACCGTTGAAGGCAGTTTTAAGCCGGTATTCAGTCCGGATGGTAAAAAAATTCTGTTTCAGACATTTAAAAATCTCACTTTTTCAAATCCCGGCATATACCGATACACCATTGGTAGTCAGGAACAGATAAAATTAACCAAAGCGGAGGGTGAAAAGTTTGACCCCGCATACAGTGCGGATGGGAAAACAATTGTATATATAACTCAGATTGGCGGAGTTTATGAAATATGGACAATGCGTCCGGATGGCGGTGGCAGAGTAAAAATAGTGTCAGATAATTATGAAAACAGGCATCCGGTAATAAATACTGATGGGACAATGATTATATATCAGTCAAAACGTGACGGGGTATGGAACCTGTATAGCATCAGCATTACTGAGAATGGGAATGTAGAAAAGCAATTAACCACGTTAGAAAGTACAGAGCCAACAATAAATTACAAAGGCAATAAAGTAGAGTTTGTATCATCTCGCAATGGACGGGCACAATTATACAGCATGAATATTGATGGCAGCGAACAGACCGCAGTATCTGTTTCACCCGGCAACATCAGCCAGCCATTTTTTACAAATTCAGGTTCAATTGCTTATCTGCAAAAAGATGACAATGATAAAACCGACATCTACGTTATTGATGTAAATGACCGCATACCATGCCAATTGACGGCAAATGGCAATATAACCAGTGCGGCAATGACATATGACACCCAACAGTTGCCATATTATACTCAAATGGGCAACACGGCGGCACTGGTGTGGGATGATAACGGCACGTTTAATACCAATGACAGCACCTATTTCAACGGTCCATTCGGTGTTGCGTCAAGTGGTGGCGATATACCGGGTACAGTACCAATTACCGGTGTAAGCGCGTTAAAACTGCCGGGGTCAGGCACTAATCAGTGGGAAACCGGCAATGTCGGATATGATTGGAATAACGATAATGTCGTTTTTCGTTTCTGGTATTATATTCCGGAATCAGTATCCCCCGTCAGATTAGCCATGAGTTTCACCCCTGATGCCGCAACCACCAAAGGAGTTTATTTGGGTACCGGTGAGTGGAAAGAACAGATAGTATATGATCCCAAACCACAAATTTCATCATTAAAATCTACCCTGGTAATAGGTGAATGGACGCAGGTAACCATACGCCGCAGCGATTGCGGAGGTGGCGGATACAACACCATAGTAACCCGCGTCTGGCCATTATTCATCGGCAATGGCGCAATATATATTGACGGTATGCGTTTTGAAACGTTGTAGGTGGATTATTCCGGAACTGTTATCCCTTACCCACCCTGGCCATAAGTGCCACCCAGGGTACCGGGCATCCAGGAGGTGTTGTTATTCCAATTAATTATACATGAACGTAAATCTGCTGCCAGTTCTGGTTGTTCGTCTGTTTTTGCCAGATTATTCATTTCATACGGGTCTTCACGCAGGTCAAAAAATTGCAGGGCATCATCCGTTACCACCCGTTCCGGACTTCCCGGGTTAAGACCGGTCATCACCGCGTAGAAATGAGTGGGGGTACGTATGCCAATCTCACCATACAGATTTTCGATATATGCCGCGCCGTCGTCTATTGAATCTTTTTCACCCCGCAATACCGGCGATAAATCCCGTCCCTGCATATAATTCGGTACCGGTGAGTCGGTCAGGCTTAACAATGTTGGTGTAATATCTGCCAGTGACGCAACATGACTGGTTATAACTTTTGGTTGCAATTTTTCCGGCCATGACACGATGAATGGTATCCGGATAGCTTCGTCATTTACAGATACTTTATTCCACAAATGATGACTGCCCAGATTATCGCCGTGGTCGGCAGTGAAAACAACAATAGTGTTTTCCGCCTGTCCGCTTTCTTCCAGGCTATCCAATATTCCGCCAACCTGTTCATCCGCGGCGGTTATCATCCCACAATAATCGGCATACAAATTACGCAGATCATACCCATCGCTATTTTCATATTCCGATTTATGTTCGACGTAATGCAGGTAATCGTAAAGGTATATTAAAAATGGCTCTTCTTCAAAATACAATTTGCCATCTTTCCAAACATTTGGCCGCAATAACATATCTTCCGCGCGGTATTTATTGCGGTAACGTGCAGGGACATCAAAATATGGCATGTGGGGAAGGCTGATATTATGGAACAGAAAAAAAGGACGATTACGTTCGCGACGAATAAACTCGCAGGATCTATTTACCTCAAATGGCGGGCAATAACCTTCCTGAACCCAGGTATTACCATTAATGTCATAATATCTCTGATTGCTGTTAAGATGATAAACTTTGGGATAAATAGCCTGATTAAAACCTAACAATTTGGGATGAACGCCGATATGCCATTTACCGGTAAGGGCAGTGTCATACCCATTCACCATGCCATTTTCATTGCAATAACCCAGCGATAAACGTTCGGCAATGGTGGTATCCGGAAAATGATACCTGTTTAATGCCGGTTCACCGGTACAACCCAACATTCCCTGGCAGGTGCGCGAAAATTGTCCGCTTATCATACTGGCACGTGCCGGGGTGCATACCGGGTTGGTGGTGCATGCCGTATCAAACCGCACACCACCTGCCGCCAGGCGGTCAATATTAGGGGTTGCTATTAACGGATGCCCATAACAACCTAATTCAAATGGCCGCAATTGGTCGCACACGATAAATATGATATTTGGTTTTTCAGCCATTATTTTAATATCCTAATCCAAATATATTGGACAAGTTTTCGATTTTATTATGCGGTCACTTCGACATGCTCAGTGACCTTTTTTCTTGCACCTGTTTCACCGGCAATGTTGCAACCCGGTATATAAATATACAAACAATCGCAGCAAATCATCACCACTGAATAACGCGTCTTTATTCAACTCGCTATTTTGTCGTCCGGTCACCTTAATATAATCACCGGTTGTTGCTGATAACTTTATTAACCCGCCTTTGGTGGTAACATTCACCGTAATTTCTCCGGGAAAATCAGCGGGTAAATGTTGTTGAATGTTTGCGAAATTAGGGTATACCGCAGGGTCCGGACGCAGGTAGACAGTGGTTTCTTCACTGATTTTTTCTTTTACCTTGGTATATTTACGTTTCGCTTTTTCAGTACGGCGAATATCCTGCACTATCTTCAATTTAAACCGGCAACCATCTGTCAATTTACCTGACGCGCCAAACCAGTTGTCAATATAACGTATATGGGTAACCGGGTATACCATGAATGATCTTTCAACATTTTTTGACAATAATCGGCCATGTTTTTTGTATCCGGAGAAATCAATTGTTACACCACAACTGTGATGTGCCTTAATATCCGCATTTAATACCGAAAATAACCGCATCGGAATTAAAAAACGACGATTTTCAATATCCTTACCGGCCCAAATTGCATACATTATCCAGAAAATAATTAGACCCGCTAAACCTGTAAACAAAATCGCAATACCAATGTTGCCAGTTGCCTGGGTCAGAAAAAAACCACTTACGGTAACAATACCACAGATAATCGCACCGGTTTTATTGGTTTTCATCTTACCTTCAACAAAGCTATCGTTATCCTGCATTTTTTGTAAATCCGCGATTATAACATCAGTTAATGCATTTTTAATATATGGATCAGGCATTGTAATATTTCCTCATCAATTATTTCTAAACAGGCATATTGTATGCTTATAGTTAAATCTTCGTCAAATGTAACCATTACCCCAAAAATATACAATTTTATAATTAAAATTGCAATAATTTACAATTTTATGGTATAATATAGTGAGGCAATATATATAACAGTCCCATTTAAATATAACATATCTGAATAATTTTGATTTTTTTATGAAAAACTGGGAATAATACTGAACAGTATTATTTAGGGATATAAATAACTGTGGAGATATTATGTCTGATATCGAAGATGATACCATTATAAAAAATGAATTGCATAAATTAAACCGGTCGCTTCGCGTAATTACCGAATGCAACCAGGCAATGATACGCGCAACTGATGAAATAGAATTAATGAATAACGTATGCCGGATAATTACCGATATTGGTGGTTACAAACTGGCATGGGTTGGTTATGCAATTGATGATAAAGATAAAAATGTAAAACCTGTTGCCCAGGCGGGATATGAAGAGGGATATCTGGATACCCTGAATATATCATGGGATAATGTAGAACGCGGTCAGGGACCAACCGGCACAGCAATACGAACCGGGTTATGCACCATTGCCCGCGATATAATAACTGACCCCAATTTTACCCCCTGGCGTACAGAAGCACTTAAACGCGGATACGAATCATCAATGGTATTGCCAATAAAATTAGAAGATAAAATATTAGGCGCATTAAATATATATTCGCCCCACAAAGACGCTTTTAATGAAAGCGAAATTGCACTGTTAAAAGAACTTGCTGATGATTTATCTTACGGTATAACTGCATTAAGAAATAAACTATTACAGTTAAAGACAGAAAAAGAGTTGAAACAGGCAATGGATGACTGGAAAAGTACATTTGATAGCATGGCAGACATAATAACTATTCAGGATACAAACTTTAATATCATGGCATCAAACAAAAACGCCAACGATCTATTATCGATGCAACCGGTAGATAATACAAAAGGGTTAAAATGTTTTGCCTGTTTCCATAATACAAATGAACCACCGGAATTCTGCCCCGGTTGTAAAAGCCTTAAAACATTGCAACCTTGCTCGGAAATAATATATGATTCATACTTAGACAAACATCTGGAAGTAAGGGCAATACCAAGATTTGATGCAAATCACCAATGTATAGGATTAATACATGTTGTCAGGGATATAACTGAAAGAATAAACAACGAATTGGCATTACACAACAGTGAAAAACGATACCATTCCATTTTAAATGCTTCACCGGAAAATATAACCATTACAGATATTACAGGAAATATTTTAATGGTTTCACCCGCAGGGGTAAAAATGTTTGGCTGGAATACTGAAGCAGAAGTCATCGGTAAATCAATTTATGAATTTATAATTGCTGAAGATAAAGAAATGGTTATCAAGAATCTTTCCTTAATGCATCATAGAATTGCTATTGGCACCACTGAATACCGTGCCATACGTGCAGATGGAAAAATATTTGATATAGAAGTAAACTCCGAATTTATTAGAGATAAAGATGATAATCCGGAAAGAATTGTGATTGTTATTCGCAACATTTCTGAACGTAAACAGATAGAAGCAACGAAAATAGAAAGCGAAGACAGGTTAAATCGCGCGGAAAAAACAGCAAAAATTGGAAACTGGAAATTGATGCTGAATACCCGTGAAATGTTGTCATCAGAAGGCGCAAGAATTATATATGGAGTAGAATCCAACAATTTACCATTATCAGAAATACAAATGATACCTTTACCGGAATATCGTGACATGCTGAATAATGCCTTAACCAATTTAGTTCAAAATGATATACCATATAATATCGATTTTAAAATTAAACGGGTGAATGACGGGAAGATAATAGACATTCATTCCATCGCAGATTATGATAAAGAAAATAATATTGTTTTCGGGGTTATTCATGATGTAACCGATTTCCAACAAATGGAGAAGTCACTGCGCGAAAGTGAAGAGAAATATCGGTTTATGACTGAAAATTCCAGTGATGTAATCTGGCATTTAGATAATAATTACTGTTTTGATTTTGTCAGTTCTGCGGATGAAAGAATGCGTGGATTTAAAAACCATGAAGTTATAGGAACAACTGTATGGTCTGTACTAAAACCAGAAGGTGTTGAATACATAAGACGAAGAAATATAGAACGATTAAGAGATGAAGAAAATGGTATAAAAACCGGAACAATTAGTTACGAATTAGAACAGGTATGTAAAGATGGCAATTGGGTGTGGACAGAGGTAAATGTATCACCGCATCACGATAAAAATGGAACATTAATTGGTTTGCATGGCGTTACCCGCGATATTTCTGAGCGTAGACGGATAGAAGAAGCAATACGGGAAAGTGAAGAACGATACCGTTCTATACTGAATGCTACTCCGGATAATATTACCATTACTGACCTGCGTGGTAATATAATTATGTATTCGCCCGCGTCATTAACGATGTTCCAGTTAGATGATAATAAAGCGGATGAACTTCTTGGACGAAACATTATGGAATTTATTCACCCCGAAGATATTAACCGTGCGGTTGAGAATTTTACTTCTTTAGTTAAAACAGGCATCAGTATTGCTGGTGATTATCGTGGTATAAGGAAAGATGGAAGTATAATAAATATTGAAGTAAAGAGCGAATTTATCCGTGATGCCAACGGAAATTCTGTGAACATAGTTTTTGTTGTTCGTGATATAACCGAAAGAAAAGCCGCTGAAAAAGCGTTGAAGGAAAGTGAAAACCGCCTGAAAGATTTGATTTATAATATGGTAGATTGGGTGTGGGAGGTTGATAGCAGTGGAAGATACACATTTTGTTCCCCCCAAAGTATTGAACTTTTTGGATTAACACCTGAAGAGATTTTGGGCAAAACCCCATTCGATATGATGCCGGCAGATGAAGCAGAAAAAATTGCCAGTATCTTTAATGAAATTGCGGCTAAAAAAGCACCCGTAAAAGAACTAGAAAACTGGAATATAGGTAAAAATGGGGAAAAAATATGCCTGTTAACTGATGCAGTGCCGATATTGGATGAAAAAGGAAATTTAACGGGATATCGTGGAGTTGATAAAAATATTACCGAACGAAAATTAGCACTGGTCGCTTTGCAGGAAAGTGAAAGAAAGTTAAAAAGTTATGTCGATTTCGCACCACATGCAATATTTGTAATTAATGCTGACGGATATTATATCGATGTTAATTCCGCGGCATGCAAAATGACAGGTTATAATAAAGTTGAATTGCTATCCAAACATTTAATAGACCTTATACATGATGAATCTGTTGAAAATGCCAAAAATCATAATAACAGACTTATTAAAGATGGATTCGCTACCGGTGAATTAAAATATGTTAAAAAAGATGGAAGCGCCGGTTTTTGGACAGTAGATGCTGTTAAATTATCGGACGATATTTATGTTGGGTTTGTAATTGATATCACAGAACGGAAACACGCGGAAGTTGAAAAGGAAAAATTAGTTAACCAGTTGCAACACGCGCAAAAAATGGAATCTGTAGGTCGTTTGGCAGGTGGTGTGGCACATGACTTTAATAATATGTTACAGGCGATTTTAGGAAATGCTGACATGGCTATGGAAATGATTTCTAAAGATAATCCAATACGGGAAAATCTGGAAGAGATATGTACCACCGCAGAACGGTCAGCCGATTTAACCAGACAATTATTGGCATTTGCCAGAAAACAAACTGTTATGCCAACTGTTTTAAACCTTAATGATACCGTTTCCGGCATGATTAAGATGTTGAAACGATTAATTGGTGAAAATATAGAACTAAACTGGTTACCGGGTGATGGATTATGGCAAATAAAGGTAGATCCATCACAAATTGACCAGATTCTGGCCAACTTATGCGTTAATTCCCGCGACGCAATTACCGGAGTCGGAAAAATTTCTATTGAAACAGTAAATATCACATTAGACCAGGATTTCTGCGAATCGCATGTCGAGTTTACTCCCGGTGATTATATTGTTTTAATGATTAGTGACACCGGTTGTGGTATGAATAAAGATACCATGTCGCAACTTTTTGAACCATTTTTCACCACCAAAGGCATCGGCAAAGGTACCGGGTTAGGTTTATCCACCGTTTATGGCGCGGTTAAACAAAATAATGGCCAAATCACCGTATACAGTGAAATAGGTGAAGGCACTACATTTATGATTTATTTGCCACGGTATGCAGATAAAGCACATCTTCATGTGAATACTGATGATGTTAATAAACCATACCAACGCGGCAAAGAAACGATTTTACTGGTAGAAGATGAAATTACAATTTTAAAACTGACAACCGCCATGCTGGAACGGCTTGGTTATAATGTACTATCAGCAAACTCACCGGGAGAAGCGATACAATTGGCAGATGATTATACCGATGTCATTAATCTGGTGATGACTGATGTGGTTATGCCTGAGATGAATGGACGGGAATTAGTGAAAAGTTTGTTAAAGATATATCCGGATGTTAAACGGCTATTTATGTCCGGATACACCGCGGATGTAATTGCACATCATGGAGTGCTGGATGAAAATATTAATTTTTTACAAAAACCGTTTTCAATGAAAGAACTATCTAAAAGCGTCAGAGATGCATTAAGTTAATTATTGCATCAATTTCGATGTATCGTATATCTGGTATGATAACAAACAAAAGCTTTGGTAATATTGAACTAATGATGTGATAGTAAAACATCTCTGAAAGGTATTCCCTATAGAAAAAATAGATATTATAAGCTGAACTTTTATAATGGTCACTGAGACTGTCGATGTAACAACATCTGAAAACCGAAAACTGTAAACATGTCCAATTTTTTTAAGGTTAAGGTTTTACAAAAACTTATAATATTTATGGAATAACAGAATGATAACTTTATGACATTATTATTTTATCTGTATTATAATATCAGGGAATTATCATCAGGAGCAGTAATATGAGCAATGAAGACAGGATTGTTGAAAAAACAATCACTTCAAATGAACATAATATAATATCAACAGAAATTACTGAATTACAAAAAAAAATTAATTCAATGTCATCCGATGAAATAGATCAGGCATTGGACGGCATAAAACAGTCCATTGCACATTATTTGCCGCATGAAATAAGCACCATATTAACTAATACAGATTCATATAAAAAATACCGAACTTTGGGGCAATTAATTTTGCGGGTGTTAAACGAACCCATTGATTTGTATGACTCAATGCGGCGTATTTTATCTCTTATAAAGTCGGCTGTAGGTGTAGATGCCGTGGGTATTCGTCTGGAAAAAGATAGCGATTATCCGTATTTCACATCTGATGGTTTTTCTGAAGATTTTTTATCTAAAGAAAATTCGTTATTAGCGCACGACCGGGATGGCGGCATATGTCGTGATAGCGAAGGTAATGTAAGCCTGGAATGTACCTGTGGATTGATATTAACCGGGGAAATTGACCCGGAAAATCCTTTATTCACCCCGGGTGGCAGTTCATGGACAAATAACTCTTTTCCATTTTTAGACGTGCCTATAGAAGACGACCCGCGATATCACCCGCGAAATACTTGTATTCATCAGGGGTATGCATCCGTAGCGTTAATACCAATCCGCGCGAAAGGTAAGAACGTAGGGTTAATTCATCTTAATGACCACCAAACAGATTGTTTTACCATAGATATTATTGAAGCATTGGAAGCAATCGGTGAAAATATCGGTGAAGCATTATTGCGTAAACAGGCAGAACACCAGGTTAATGAAAGAGTGAAAGAGTTGCAGGCGTTTTACAACCTGGTTGAATTAACTGAAATTGAAGGCATTAGCCTGATACCATTTTATGAAAGTTTTATTCAAAAATTGCCTGATAGTTGGCAATACCCGGATATTACCGGTGCCAGAATAATAATAAATGACTACTGTTACCAAACACCAAACTTTAAAGAAACTAAATGGTTATTATCAGCACCTATCCGCATTCTTAATTCTATATGTGGCTCAATTGACATATGTTACCTTGAATCGCGTCCCACTGCAGATGAAGGCCCATTTCTGCATGAAGAAAAGATGCTGATAAGTGCAGTCGCAGATAGGGTTGGGACAATTACCGCACGGAAACAAACAGAAAACACCTTGCGTGAAAGTGAAGAACGATACAGAGCGGTGTTTAATAATAACCACGCGGTAATGTTGTTAATAAACCCGGATACCGGTGAAATAAAAGATGCTAACCTGGCAGCATGCAACTTTTATGGATATTCATATGGTGAATTGACATCTAAAAATATTAATAAAATTAACATTATGTCACAAGACGACATAAGAATAGCTATTGAAGATACAATGACAGTAAAACGTAATCATTTCCTATTTAAACATAGATTGTCCAATGGTGAAATACGGGATGTCGAGGTTTATTCTGGTCCTATTCAATTCGGAAAATCAAAGATGCTTTATTCGTTTATTCATGATATCTCCGAACGAAAACGTGCGGAAGAGAACTTGCAAAGAAGTGAAGTGCGACACCGAACAATATTACAAAGCGCAATGGATGGTTTTTGTGTAATAGATTCTAACAGTTACATAAAGGAAGTAAATGAAGCATTTTGCCGTATGTCTGGTTATACCGAATATGAATTACTAAAAATGCAGGGTCCTGAAATTGAATTTATTGACAATATGGAAGAATTTTATTCACACATGAAAGAGATAGAAGAACATGGAGAAGCCCGGTTTGAATCAAAATTACGATGCAAAAATGAAAACATTATTAATGTTGAAGTAAGCGTGCAACACAGAAAGGATGATGATGTAAAAATAGCATTTATCCGGGATATAACAACCAGAAAACAGATTGAGGAAGTACAGTTATTTCTGGCAAAAATGAGCAGTGGTGACGAAAAAGAACCATTTTTTAATGAGTTATCAAGATTTCTGGCAGAAAAAATATCAATGGATTTTATTTGTATTGACCGACTTGATAGCGACGGATTAACCGCGCATACCCTGGCAGTATGGCATGATGGAACATTTGAAGATAATATATCATATACCTTAAAAGATACCCCCTGTGCGGAAGTTGTTGATAAATCGATTTGTTATTTCCCCGCAAAGGTAGCACAATTATTCCCCAACGATGAAGTCTTGCAGGATTTAAAAGCAGAAAGTTATGCCGGCATAACACTGATAGGACACACCGGACAACCAGTTGGATTAATTGCGGTAATCAGCAGAAAACCGATGAAAAATCCTTCACTTGTTCAGTCAATGCTGAAATTAGTGGCAGAACGATCAGTAGGTGAATTAGAACGATTAAACGCGGCAGAAGAAAAGGCTAAACTGGAGATACAGTTACAACAGAATCAGAAGTTAGAATCAATAGGCAGATTAGCCGGTGGGGTAGCCCACGATTTTAATAATATGTTATGTGTGATTATGGGACACGCGGAAATGGCATTGGATAAGATCAATCCAAATGATTCTGTGTATAATGACCTAAAAGAAATTGCAACTGCTGCCCAACGTTCTGCTGAATTAACCCGGCAATTGCTGGCATTCGCCCGCAAACAAACTATCGCCCCAAAACAACTGGATTTAAACCAGACAATATCCGGAATGTTAAAAATGCTAAAACGCCTGATAGGCGAGGAAATAGATCTTAATTGGCAATCTGAAGCGGAATTATGGTCAATATTGATGGATACATCTCAAATAGACCAGATATTGGCGAATTTATGTGTAAATGCCCGCGATGCAATTACCGGTGTGGGAGCCATTATTATTGAAGCGGCAAATTGCAAATTCTCAGAGAAATATTGCGCGAATAACAACGGATATTTACAGGGTGAATTTGTTCGGCTTTCCGTTAAAGATAGTGGATGCGGTATGAATCTGGAAACAATGGAGCATATATTTGAACCATTCTTTACCACCAAGGCGATAAACGAAGGAACCGGCCTGGGGTTATCCACAGTATATGGCGCGGTAAAACAAAATAATGGATTTATAATTGTAAACAGCGAAGAAGGACATGGAACAACATTTAATATCTATTTGCCACGTTATATCGGTGAAAACGAAAGCAAAAAAGAAAATGACCAACTATCACCAGTCAAATGCGGCAAAGAAACTGTATTAGTTGTTGAAGACGAGAAAATTATTTTAAAACTTACCACGGCAATGTTAAATAAACTGGGATATAACACTCTGTCAGCAAATACCCCCGCAGAAGCAATTAGCAAAGTAAAAAGTTATAACGATGATATCCATTTAATTATCACCGATGTTATAATGCCGGAAATGAACGGTAGGGATTTATCAAAATTAATTATAGATTTGCATCCGGAAACAAAATGTATGTTTATATCTGGTTACACCGCCGATGTAATCGCGCATCATGGCGTATTGGAAGAAGGAGTAAAATTCTTACAAAAACCATTTTCCATAAAAGATTTGGCATCACTGGTAAGAGATGTGATAGATGAATAAAACAAAACAATTCCTCTTATTATCGCTTTAACTGGTTCAGTGTGACCGGTCGTTGCGACTGTCAAAGCAACCATATTTATGCAAATTCATCTTTGTTTTAAATAAAAAAAGCCCATCCTTATGAAAATAATAAGGATGGGCATTTTAACACCTGTTTTTTAAATAGCTTCTACCCAAATGGCCTGCAACCATGCACGTCCCGCACTGCGAAGATCGCGGATTTCGGCTGTTAATGACTGGCACATGCCAACTTTGAAGGTGGTTTCGTAATATTTCCAACTCTGGTTGTAATCAGTAAGAAAACCTAAATCTTTATTTGTTGCCGCATTAAATGTACCACCTGCGGTATTATCAATAACTGTTAATTCAGCACCACCATCAGAGTTGTCTGTCCATGCTCCCCAGGTTATATGGACAATACCACTCTTTCCATTTGCAAAGTTCATACTAAAGTTAGCCCTTACAACACCGGCTAAACATATTTGTGCCCGACGGTCTGTATTTGCGATGCCTGCTGCTGTCATATTTAAATTGGATACCCGGTTAAGGCTTGGCCCACCTGCCGCGGGGAATAATAAATCGAATCCGGCTTTTGCTGGTGTTAACAGTAAAGTTGGTGTACCACCGACATTGAACCACCCACCACCAAAGACAGTCGCGGACGTCGCCACTGCTGATGAGTTGGCAATAGTTTTAATATATTCTGTTGATACCGGTTCTGTTGTGCCACGACCATTATTAACATACGTTTTCAATTTATCCAAATCCAGGGTCGAATCTGTTTTTTGAAAAGCTACATGGCCGTCCAGGAAAGATATTACAATACCGTTATTATGACGACCGGTGCCAAAATATGTACTTACCTGTTTGGTATAAACACCGCTTACGCAAAGGTCTGCGGAACCGGTACCGGCATCCGCGCCTTCAAGGTTAGTAATTGTTGGTGCTGATGAATCACCGGTAACCAGTACATCCGCCGGGTTGTTATATGTGCCAATTGACTGACCGGCAAGGTGTGAACCACCATTATAACAATAGTCCGGACCATCACCGGATTGCGCCGCACAGTTAAGAACACCGGGGTCGCTTAGCACTTTAGTCCAATCATCCGCAGATGGCATAATTTCATCATGGTCCTGCGCATACATAAGCAGAGAAGCGGCAATTTGCCGTTGGTTGCTGGTGCAGGTTGTCTGGTAGGCTTTCGCCCGTGCCTTCCCAAATACCGGGAAGAGTATAGCGGCCAAAATTGCAATAATGGCAATTACGACCAGCAGTTCAATTAAAGTAAACCCTTTTTTCATAATAGCATTCTCCCTTTTATTTACAGTGTCGGTTCTACCCATGCAGACTGGAACCAGGCTCTGCTGGCTGCCTGAGTATAACGAACTTCAATTGTCAGGCTTTTTGTTGAACCAACTTTAAACACGGTATTTTTTGTGGTCCAACCGGTGTTATAACCCAGATTAAATGATAAATCCGGATATGACGTAGAATCATAAGTAACACCAGAAGTGTTATCAATTACTTTTAATGCCGCGCCACCGGATGAATTGTCTGTCCATGAACCCCATACAATATGCAAATCGCCACCTTTACCATCAGTAAAGTTTAATGCGATACTTGTGGTTGCCGGTGAGGTATTTGCAGCAACTGTCTGACAGGCATTATTTGTCCATGATACCGGCACACCGGCAGCAGTCATATCAAGTTGTGGTACGCGATTAAGGCTTTTACCACCCGCGGCATTGGCACTGATATCAAAACCAGGGTTACAACGGCCTTTTTTGAATACTTCACCACCAACATTAAACCAACCGCCTGATACCACAGAACTGGCAGGTACATACGTAGTAGCCCAGGTATTGTAAGTGCCGGTGGTTGTTTTAACGTATCTGGTAAGGTATGGTTCCTGGTCGCCATGGGCATTATTAATCTGTGATATCAGTTTGTCGGTGGCGGCTAACCCGTCCATTTTGGTATAGGCAACATGGCCATCAAGATAGGACGTTATTAAACCGCGGTCATGGGCAGTATAACTGTAAAAATTACTTACAACCCGCGTTGATACACCAGAAGGCATAACATCAGCACAACCGGTGCCGGCATCGGCATTTTCCAATGAATATATTTTGCCGGGACTTGCGGAGTCGCCCGTTACCAAAATATCAAACGGATTATTGTAAGCTGTTAACGCCGCGCCTGCCAGGTGAGAACCAGCGTTATAGGTGTAATCCGGCCCGGCTCCTGTTGCGGAAGGACAGTCCAGCAACTTTTTATCAGATTGCCCGGCGGTAAGAATCCATTCAGATGCTGTAGGCAATTTGTCAGAATGATCCTGAGCATACATCAACGTTAACAAACACAGTTGGCGTTGGTTGCTCATACAGGTTGTCTGGCGCGCCTTTTCGCGGGCACGCGCAAAGACAGGGAAGAGAATGGCGGCGAGAATAGCAATAATGGCTATCACGACCAACAACTCAATAAGGGTAAAACCTTGTTTTTTGAATTGAGTTTGCATAAAGTTTCTCCTTTTTACAACAGTTTAGCGTGTTATACCGGTTTAGTTCGTGTTACCGATTAATCTAATTTTATATATTACAATTGTATTAGTCAATAGTTTTTTGTAAAAAAATTAAATAAATCACAGATTACTTACATTTTATATCTTTTGTCACCCATTAAATGAATCATAAATATAAAAAAGATTTTTAAATTACAGGACTTTCGCTTAAGGTCACTTCCATATACTCAGTGACCAGTCGCAGAACATCACGAAGTAACCATTTTGAACTTATTTCCCTGTGAAAGCGAAGGTTTTGTAATTAATTGAATTATTTGTGATATAGTTTGCGATATTCAGTTGGGGACATTTTAAAAAAGGATTGAAATGAACGGTTAAAATGCGGTACATCTGTAAAACCACAGATAAATGAAATATGCGATATAGGGTCTTCTGATTGCGCGATTAATGTTGCCGCGTTTTGCATCCTTAATTTATGCAGATATGATTTTGGTGAGTCATTATATATCTTTTTGAAAACAGTGTTGAAATGCACGATTGACAACCCGGCAATACCTGCCAGATTTTCCGCGTATAACCTTTCGCCATAATGTTGTTTCATCCATTCACATACCATAATTACCTTTTCTTCTGATTTATTATTTGCTTTCGGATTAATTTCAGAAAAAATACGATGGGTAAAATATACCAGCAATTTCGCCATTGCATCCAAATAAATATCCCTGTGCGGTGAAGACGATAACTTTTCTACCCGCCATTGCCGCGAAAAATCTGTCAGGGTTCTGAAGTAATATTTATTGGTGGTAATTATTGGTGTTAATGGATTTTTCCATTGTGATAAACCGGATATTAATTGCGAATCGATAGAATCTGAACTTAAATGCATACCAAATAATTCGGGATGTATGTAAATAATATCAAATGCAACTTCGGTACCGGGTATTATTTCATGCCTGGTACCACCAGTGGCAATAAAAATATCACCAGTCTGTAAATTTATTGGGTACTCATCATTTATAATATATTGGCAGTACCCCTGGGTAATAATATTTATTTCGTGTTCCTGATGTATATGCAAAGGTCCGGTAGTAAATGGTTGAATTACTTTAAACGGATGGTTATAAATTTCAATGGGGTATTTTAATTTAATGTATCTGCGCATATTTTCTCTTTCTTCGCAACAAAATCTAACAGATAATATACCATTAAACATCGAAAATAACAATTAATAAATGTTAAATCAAACAAATTAATGGCAAAAAATAACATATAATGAAAAGAAGGTATCAATTAAAGGGGATTTAATATTATGAAAAAATCTGGTTTTACTCTCATCGAATTGTTAGTTGTAATAGCCATCATTGCTATTCTTGCTGCTATTCTTTTTCCTGTCTTTGCCCGTGCCCGCGAAAAAGCAAGACAGACTACCTGTAGCAGTAATCAAAGACAAATTGCCACCAGTGCGCAGATGTTTGCGCAGGACCATGACGAAACACTGCCATTAACCGGAACCGTATGGACCGACCTTGCTGTCGACCAGAATATTCGTTTATGCCCAACCGCCGGCAAAACAATCGATAAAGGTTATGTCTACAACCGTGATTTAAGCGGATTATCAATAGGCACTATTCCTGACCCAACAAAAACAATCATCTGCGCTGATGGTATTTCCTCAACCCAGGCCGGCGTGTATCCCAATGTTATCACTGATACCAGATCGGAAGAGCACACGTCTGAACTCCAGTCACATTCAGAAAACTCGTAT
>CAZNLA010000012.1:0-30680 GCA_964573385.1 uncultured bacterium | reverse complement strand
GGCATTCCGTTAATATAGAGTTTCTATCTCAAAGAGGAATGCCGGGGACGGCATTACGTACAGAAAAAATAGAAATAATTGGGTTTTGCAAAAGCCTAAAAAGATTTAAAAATAAGATATGTTGAATACTATGGCCCAGCTATCCCAGGTAATATTAGATAGAAAAGTTTTCTGTTTACTGATAATCTATTTAACCTGGCTCCTGTCTTGTTCTAAACAGAGAATGAATCTGATGATGATGATGTTAATTGGATGAATGTTTAAATAGTATATAAATAACTGCAATTTTTTGGAGATTTAAGATAAATTGGGCATTATTTTATTTCAACAACACACCTAAAGCCGATATATTCTTCACCACTTAAGACAAAATATCCACGGTATGCGCAACGTGAGTTATATTTATAGTCACCGTAAGATCCTCCTTTAATTACGTGTTTGTCACCGTTTAATGGTCCTGTGGGATTTTTTATAATTTCTGTTGTTTTTTTATCAATTAAGTCCTGATAATAATCTTCTTTATACCAGTCGTAACACCATTCCCATACATTGCCGGACATGTCCAAGCAACCATATGGGCTTGCACCGTCGGGAATAGTTCCTACAGATTTAAAATCGTAATTATTGCTGGATGCAGTAACACATTTTTTTTTATCCCATTCGTTTCCCCATGGGAATATTCGTCCTTCTGTTCCACGTGCTGCTTTTTCCCATTGTGCTTCAGATGGTAATTTGGCACTCGCCCATTTTGCATATGCAGTGGCATCATCCCAAGATACAAAAAATATCGGACATGTTTCTAAACCTTTCCAACGTTGATCAAAAATATTTTTACGTCCGGTTTTTTTACAGAATTTTTGATATTGCGCGACAGTTACCTCTGTTTTGTAAATATAATAACTGTCCAAATAAACTTTATGCTGAGGAATTTCATTTAAAAACAATTCTCGTTTTTCAGTTGGAGTAGCTTTTATTAAATCCTGAATTTCTTCTTCACTCGTGCCCATAATAAAATTACCAGCTGGCACTAAAACCATTTCAGCATTATCAATCTTATTTATCTTAGTGGTTTCTAACTGTTGTTTACTTGTCTTTTCGATTGCATAAATAAATGATATAAATATTATTGTTATAGTATATATTAGAATTAATAAACGAAAAAACATTTCAATCCTCACTTTAATATAGGAATATAGTTTAAAGAAAAAAAACAGAAAATAGTTATAATAAAGCCTTACCGGATTATTATCTGGTAAGGCTTTTTTGATTCTACATTGATGGCAGTGACTGTTCGGGTGGCTTTTTAGGTATGGTAAAGAAGAATGTTGAACCTTTGCCAATAACTGAGTCTACCCATATTGCTCCACCGTGTGCCTGTACCAGGTTCTTCACCAGGAAAAGGCCAATACCGGTGCCGCCAACCCGTTGAGAGTCGCCACTGTGCACCCGATGGAAACGTTGGAATACTTTATCAACATGCTCTCTTGGTATGCCCATACCGTGGTCAATAACCGCAAAGCGCATATTGGCGCCTTCATCAACAACCTCAGTAATAATTTCGCCACCTTCCGGACTGTATTTAATGGCATTGCTTATCAGGTTAGTTAATATCTGGTCCATCTTGTCTTTATCAGCATAAATGGTATCTAATTTTTCAGGATATTTGCCTATCAGGGTATGTTTATCAGTATAACTCCGCTGGAAACTTACGCACTTATCAATTAATTCCGGCAGACTGACTGTATCGTAATTCAGGTGTAATGGTAATCCGCGTTCGATGCGTGATACATTTAACAGGTCGCTGATTAAACGTACCAGACGGTCGCATTCAGAGTCGATAATTTCATAAAATTCTCTGCGGGTGGGGCGATCGTAGAAATCTTCTTCCGGGTCGTCCAACAGGGTGCGGATAAATCCTTTAATAGCTGTTAGTGGTGTACGTAATTCGTGTGATACAGTGGATACAAAGTCGCTTTTCATTCTTTCGACATTGCGCAGTTCGGTTACGTCATTAAGAATACATAATAAACCGACGGTGTTTTTCTTGTCGTCCCGTACTATCGCCGTTTGCGTCGCGTAATATAAATCGTTAATTACGAACTCTTTGGCTATTTCAGATTCAGTTTTTAATGCGTGGGCAAGGAACTCGCGAAGTTCAACATTGGTTATCGCTTCGTTAATATGAATCCCTGTACTGCCGGAATCCAGGCTGAGAATTGATTCAGCGGCGTTATTAACAATCTGAATACGTTCTGACCGGGTAATTACCAACAAACCGGAACTCATACTTTGCAGAGTGTATTCCAGTTGTTTCTTTTCCTGTGCGATATTGATAATGATTTTCGCGCTACTGATAACAGCGGCGGCATTGCGGGCTAATACAGTTAATAAGCGGATATCTTCTTCGGTAAATTTCATCCCGTATCTTTTGTTAAATACATGGATAACACCGATTATTGTTCGTTCAACAACCTGCTGGTTTTCATTGCGTCTCTCAATCACCATTGGCACTGTCAGAGAGTCGCGGACGTTAAGCATAGCTACTTTTTCTTTTAACGTTCTGGTGTCAGTGGAACAGTCATGACATATAATGGCGTGACCTTCGCGGAACGATTCTCCGCTGACGCCTTCATTTGTGCGAACACGAAAGGCGTTAATTTCGTCATCAGTTAATTTTAATGCAGGATGTTGCGCAACTAATTCACCGCTATCCTGATCATATAACATGATAACACATTTTTCGGCCTGCAGAATCATGGCAACACGACGGACAAATGTCTGCAATGTCATCGCCAATTCTTCCTGGGTGGCAACAGGTGTCTGGATTTCGTTGGCAGAACCGGATTGAACCTGCTGCTCTAGTGCCTGTTTATTTCGTTCTAATTCAGCGATACGACGACGAAGATCTACAAGCTCATTTTGAATTTCGCTTGCGCTTCGATTATTGCGACCGCCGCCACTTTCAACAGATAATGACATGTTATAAGAATTATCCTTTCTATGCTGTATGAACTGCTATGACGTAATATTCTATCCATACTGCATTGATATCGTCAAGTTTTTACACTTGTTTTTAATATTTATTTTAGAAATATCTAAAAAAACCTTAAAATAGCAGAATTATTTCTGCAACAGTAATATTGCGCAGTCCCGTAACGGGTCATGATACGACGGGTATACCTGTATCATTTCTGCTATATCAACAATTTTTGTGCCTGTTTTTATAATTAACGCTATCTCCTGCACCAGCATACTGGCGTGATTACCAACCACAAAACCACCAATTATCGTATTGGATTTCATGTCGGCAATTAATTTTACAAATCCTTCGGTTTCACCGCAAATTTCTGCCCTGTCACAATCGGAATAGCTTACTTTAACAATTTTTATATTGTCTATTTCCTTAACCTGTTCTTCAGTCATTCCTGCACCAGCAATTTCCGGTGACAAATATGTGGCGCGTGGAACTACCCGGTATGAAAAATCAACAGGATTATTATTCCCAATATTTGCGGCAACATATCGTCCTTCTGATTCGGCAATGCTATAAAATTGGTAACGACCACCTGCGGCATCACCACAGATGAAAATATGCGGTTGGTCAGTGCGCAATGCGCCATCAACTTTTATCCGACCTTTTTCTGTTACTAATCCGGCATTCTCAATATTCATTCCATATAATCGTGGTAATCTTCCGGTGGCTACTAATAATTCTTCAGACGATATCGTTTCATCTGTGTTATTCTTATTTACATAAACAACTTTTTCATTATCTGTCGCTTCTGTTTTGTATATTTTTATTGCTGTTTCTACTCTAACACCTGCTTTTGTCAGTATTTCTGCGGCAGCAATACCACAATCCGCATCCTCCATTGGCAACAATCGTCCGGCTATTTCCAGCAATGTTACTTTTACACCAAAACGTGTGTAAATCAACGCGAACTCACATCCTACTGCGCCACCACCGATTATTGTTATGGATGATGGTAATTTTACTTGTGATATTGCGTGCATATATGTTATAGGTTTCGAATCCGCAAGTCCGGGAATAGGTGGAAATGTTGGGTGCGCGCCAACCGCAATAATAATGTAGTCGGCAGTATAATTAGTATCTCCAACAGCTAA
Source organism: uncultured bacterium (assembly GCA_964573385.1). Taxonomy (GTDB): domain Bacteria; phylum Armatimonadota; class Hebobacteria; order CAIYQO01; family CAIYQO01; genus JBAXQQ01. Next base: position 26,555 of record CAZNLA010000012.1, on the reverse strand, counting down.
GGTGTGACTATCGACAAATTTAGCTTTGCCTTTTGTATATAAAATACCTGTTTCAGTAAGTTTTTCCGGATTACATTTATTGGCAAGTTCAGATAAGATTCTGGTTTTACGCGCAGTAATTGCGGAAAAATCAAAACCATTAACATCGCAGAATATTCCATATTCTTTTGCACTTTCTGCAGTTTTTAATATTCCCGCGGATTCCAATAATAATTTCGTCGGTAAACAAGTCCACCATATGCAATCACCACCAGGTTTTGTCGCTTCTATAACACGAACCGTCATACCGCGGTTTTTTACACCCCGAGCGGCATTTAAACCTGCCGTACCGGCACCTATTACAATTACATCAGTATGATTTTCATTCATTATTTTTTATCACTTTATTACTCTTCACAGATACCATTAACCAAAATAAATTGGATATGTTTTCAGTATTTAGTTGTGGTCACTTCGACAGGCTCAGTGACCGGTAGAAATAGTGGTCACTTCGACAGGGTCAGTGACCTTAAGCGAAAGTGCTGTTTAACATATTCGAGGTGTCTGTTCTAATGATTGCATATCCAGAATACGTTTACCGGTTACCGTCTGTAATAATAATTTTCCGGCAGGTTCTTCTGTTACACAGCCAATTATTGCGGAATTAGTGGCATATTCATTTCTTTTCAATATTTCTAAAATATCACTGGCATTATTACCGGGACAAATTATAATTAACTTTCCCTCATTTGCTAAATATAATGGGTCAAGTCCTAATAATTCGCATACCCCGGTGACTTCGTCTTTTATCGGTATATTTTCTTCCTGCAATAACATTCCTGTTTTGCTTTGTATTGCCAGTTCATTCAATGTTGTCGCTATGCCACCGCGTGTGGGGTCGCGCATTGCGTTAATGGTTAGTCCGGATAACGCTAAATCGTTCACAATAGTAACCATTGGGGCACAGTCAGATAATATATTAGTTTTAAATTTAAAATCTTCCCGTGCCAGCATTACTGCGCACCCATGGTCGCCAATTGTACCTGTTATTATTATAGCATCTCCGGGTTCTATTTTTGACGGATTTGGACGAAAATTATTGCGTATTATGCCGATTCCGGATGTATTTATAAAAATTCCGTCTGCTTTACCATGTGGCACCACCTTAGTATCGCCGGCGACAATTTGTATATTACATGCTTTTGCTGTTTCTGCCATACTTGCCACAATCTCATTTAATTGCGATATGCTGAATCCTTCCTCAATTATAAATCCACAACTAAGATAAACAGGTATGGCACCACCACATACCAGATCATTTACAGTTCCGCATATTGCTAACTTGCCTATATTGCCACCGGGAAAAAATATTGGGTTAACCACAAATGAATCGGTGGTGAATGCAATCTCGTTACCTGCCAATGTTACTTCCGCGGCGTCATTGGCACCCACTGTTTGTGCGCCAAAATGCCGGATAAAAATATTTGATATTAATTCCCATGTTAAACGGCCACCACTGCCATGGGATAATGTAACGGTATCTTTCATTATTTAACATCCCGTTTGTATTTATAATACGCGGCACAGGCACCTTCGGATGAAACCATACACGCGCCTACAGGATTATCCGGATTGCATTGCCGTGCAAATAAAGGACAATTATCCGGGGTTATCTTTCCCCGTAATACTTCACCACATCTGCAGGGGGTATCTTCGTCATCAGTAAATATCGGCAATTCAAATCTTTTAACAGCATTAAAACGCTCATACTTCCCACGGAGTTTTAATCCGGAATCCGGGATGTTGCCAATGCCACGCCATACCGCGTCACACGGTTCGTATACTTCGTCTACCACTGCCTGGGCGTGTTTGTTACCTTCTTTTTTAACCACCCGCGAATACAGGTTGTTCACCACAGCTATTTCTCCACTGCAGTGACGTGTAATCGACAATATTGACGCAAGAATATCCGCGGGTTCAAAACCTGTGACAGCCCCTGGTATACCGGTACGCGCGCAAAAATCGTTGTAAAAATCGGTTCCTATTATTGCGCTTACATGTCCGGGTAATATAAATCCATCTATTTTAATCTCTTTATCATCCGCCAGTGCGTTTAATGCTGCCGGCATGGTTTTATGCGCAGTTAACATTACGAAGTTTTCAATATTTTTCTCACGCATCTTTAATACCGTCAGTGCGGTAACCGGTATTGTCGTTTCAAATCCAACCGCTAAAAAAACTATCATTTTTTCGGGATTATTTTCGCACAGTTCTGTGCAATCAAGGGGGGAATACACCATGCGTATATCTGCGCCATGCATGCGTGTTTCAGTTAGTGATGTTGATTTACCGGGAACTCTGATTAAATCGCCAAAGGTGGCTATTATAATATTTGGCATCATCGCCAGATGACAGGCAGTATCAATATATGATGTTCCGGTTACGCAAACCGGACAACCGGGTCCACTGATTAATTTTATATTAGCTGGCAACAAATCGCGGATACCAAAGCGCATTACCGCCATGGTATGGGTACCACAAACTTCCATAATTGACAATGAAGGTCCATGGTAATTTTTTAACATCTCTATTTCGGCGTTTATTATTTCCGGGTTACGAAATGCCTTGTTTAGTTCAAACATTATCTTTGTCCAATAATCCGCCTAATTCTTTAAATAATTCCAGTGTCAACATTGCTTCATTTTCATCTATTTTTTCAATTGCGTATCCGGCATGTATCATCAGATAATCGCCAATTTGAATATTCTTTACCATATCAATAGCGATACGATTTTTTACGCCCATTACATCCACCACGGCAATATTGCCATCAATCTCTTCAATTTTTCCGGGAATAGCCAGGCACATTATTCACTCACCTTTGCGGTATAATGCTAATACCGACTGACCTAATGATATGCCACCGTCGTTCGCTGGCAAAATACGATTTATTAATATATTAAAGTTTGCTGATGTTAATAATACATATACCCTTTTTAACAACCGATTATTTTGAAAAACACCACCTGATAAGGCAATATGGTTAATTTTATTTATATCACGAAGTTTTAACGCCATTTTTAATATAATTTGGGCAATGGTCTCGTGGAATCTGGCGGCGATATACGCATTGGAGCATCCTATTAATTTATCTGTTATTACCCCGTTAATTATACCAGAAATTTCCACCGTCATAATTCCGCCGGATGATATATTAAAGGCATATTCATCAATCGCGCCATCATAACTGTTTGCGACAAATTCCAACGCTATTGCCGCTTGTCCTTCATAAGTTATTCTTTTTTTTATACCAATTATCGCGCTTACAGCATCAAATAATCGGCCCATGCTGGAAGTTTTATAAGTATTAATTTTTTTTGAAATATATGATGATAATAATTCGGTATCATTTTCTTTTTCGCATAATATCCCGGTATCAATATTATTATGTATCAAATACCCAATGGCAGACTTCCATGGGGTGCTTCGTCCATGTTCCGCAGGTAAATCGATATATTCCAAATGTGCCGCGCGTTGTAAGTTATTTAATGTTCCGGTGAAAAACTCTCCGCCCCAGATGTTACCATCGTCGCCATATCCGGTGCCGTCAAATGCGACGCCAATAATCTCTCCGGCGTAATTGTTTTCTGCCATACAACCTGCAATATGGGCACGGTGATGTTGTACTGCCACCACTTCTAATCCACTGTCATTCGCATATTGGGTTGACAGGTAATCCGGGTGTAAATCACAGGCAATATATTCAGGTGTCACCTGCAATAACTCTGACACTAATTTGATACTACTGGTATATGACTGATACGTCTCGTAATTTTCTAAATCACCGATATGCTGACTGATAAAGAAATGTGACCCATTATTAATACAAAAACTGTTTTTAAGATGACCGCCACAAGCAAGAATGTTATGATTTTCATAGATAAAATTAAGATTTATCGCGGTTGGCACATATCCGCGGGAACGTCGCAGAAATATTGGTTTATCATCAAACACCTTTGCTACAGAATCATCAACACGGGTGTGAATCGGTCGGTTATGTGTTAATGTATAATCCGCAATGCCAATCAGGCGCGCATTTGCGTCTTCGTCATCATAAATTATCGGTTCATCAATAATATTTGCACTGGTCATAACCATATACTTTAATTTACTGTGATAAAACAACTGTAACTGCAATGGTGTGTATGGTAACATCACGCCTAAATAATCATTATCCGGGGCAATATCTGCCGGTAATTTCTTACCGGATTTTTGTAATAAAACAATAGGCGCGGCAGGGGAGTTCAATAACAGTTTTTCTGCTGCTGATATTTGGCAAATTTCCATGGCATCAGCAATATTTGCCGCCATAATAGCAAATGGTTTTTCATCCCGCTTTTTACGTGTTCGCAATTTCTGTATCGCCATCGCGTCATCCGCGTTGCATGCCAGATGATATCCACCAATGCCTTTAATCGCTAATATTTCGCCGGTTAGCAATAATGCTGATGCCTGTATTATTGCCTCGTTTTTTGTGGCAATTACTTCACCATTTAACTTTGATAAGGTAACTTGTGGACCGCAATTATGGCAGGATATCGGTTGGGCATGAAATCGTCTGTTATCCGGGTCGTTGTATTCATCATTGCAGTCATCACACATTTCAAAATTTATCATGGTGGTGTTACAACGGTCATATGGCACCGCGTTTATTATTGAATATCGTGGGCCACAATTTGTGCAATTTATTAATGGGTATTGATATCGCCGGTCAGCAGGATTAAATAACTCATTTCTGCAATCATCACAAATCGCAATATCCGCGGATACATTATTAGTTGAACCGGCGTTAATATCACTATCCGCAATTACAAAATCAGAATATTTTTTTGTTTTTACTGACGATATGGTAATATCGTTAATTTGTGCTGCCGGCAAATTATTGTTTTTAATTTCTGTTATGAAGATATCTAATGTTTCTGCCGTTCCTTCAGCGGATATCAGCACATCCGCGCCGATATTTTTAACATATCCGGTAATTTTTAATGCCTTCGCTAACCTATACACAAATGGTCGAAATCCTACCCCTTGCACGACACCGCTAATATTAATCTCCCGGCATTCAGTTACCATCAGATATTTTCACTCTTCACCGTCAAACTCTTCAGATAATTCAAGCTCCCATTCTGGTGTCACCAAAGCGTTATAAACTGATAATGGATCCTCGCATAAAACTATTTCCGGCGATTTACCGTATTTTTCAGCAATTGCCATCTGTAAAGCGTCAATCGTCATATCATCTATCATTAATCCGGTGGATTGCGACACGCAAAATGTCGGCAGTATTATTTTGTCCGGCATTTCAATATTCCCTAATTTATTAATGATATCACCGCCTGCCATTAAACCGGCGATGGTAATGCCCTCACCAAGATAACTGTTTTTTACCGGCATGACAGCTATTTTTGTTTTGCCATATTTTTTTATTCTATCAGCAAGATGATTTATTAACGATTCTGACAGTGTGCCGGTTACTAAAACAACAGATTCTTTGTGGAACTTAGGCTTAAAACCGTCCGGTAAATCATCAATCTGGTCATAAAAAGTTCGCCACATTCCTATGCCGTTTTCTATCTGATAATATCCGTCATATTCTTCATCAGCAGGGATTTTATAACCTGCCAAAAGATAAAGTTCATCTGCGGCATATACCACATTATATTGTAATTCCATTCTGCATTTTTGTTGAAATTTATTTATTATCTTTATTGTCTGTTTAGCAACTTCGTTGGAAACGGCTTTTATCACTTCACAATTGCTACGGTGGTCAGACAAACCTACTGGTACAATACCGATAGATTCGATATTACTGCCGACATTTATAAGGTCAGCAATGGTTTTTTCTAATTCATCACCATCGTTCCATTCCGGGCATAATACTATCTGGCAATGCAGGATAATATTCATATCAGTCAGTCGTTTAATTTGCTTTAAAATATCTGGTGCTTTGTTATTTCTCAGCATTTTTTGTCGCAAATCATTATTTGTTGTATGGACTGATATATATAATGGAGAAATGTTATCCCGTTTTACCCGTTCGAAATCGTCATCAGAAAAATTTGTCAGAGAAAGAAAATTTCCATGCAGATACGATAATCTATAATCATCATCACGCAGTCTTAATGACTCTCTGGAGTTTTCTGGCAACTGGTCTTCAAAACAGAAAATGCAGTTATTCCTGCAATGCTTCATATTATCAAATATTTCATCTTCAAAAAGTATGCCTAAAGTATCGTCTTTCCGCAACAAGAGATTTTTTTCGTAAATGTCGTTATTACGTCGAAGTTTTAACTTCAATTTTCTATGTAATGTCAGCATAGAAAACTCTATAATATCACCGGGTCTCTTGCCATTAACATCAATAAGATAATCACCTTCACGAATTCCCGCAGCATCTGCAATGCTACCCTTTAGAATATGAAAAATTTTAATATCATTCACTATTTTTATACCGCCTGTCTATTTTGTGAGAAATATTCATTTAAGTCAATGTTAGATTTTTAATTCATTACATGACTTTTGCACAAAATGGTAATCTGTTTAACAATGGTCGCATCGACAGACTCAGCGACCGGTCACTGAGCCTGTCGAAGTGACCTTTTTTAGTGAGTTATAAATACAATTCTGCACTGTTTACTTAACTTATTGTATATGGCACTGAAGGTATTAAAAAACAAATTTTATAATAATCTCCTGGTTATAAGTTTGAAGATAATCGCTATTGGGAAAGATTTTTATAATGGGAAATATCCCTGATAAAAATGAGGAGTTATAGTTAATGGCAATTTCAATCGGACAAACCTACAAATGCGCACTGTGCGGTAATGTAGTTGAAGTAGTATTTGCTGGCGGTGGTACTCTGGCATGCTGTGGCGAAGATATGGCACTGTTAGTAGAAAATACCGTGGAAGCAAGCAAAGAAAAGCATATTCCGGTGGTAGAGAAGATCGAAAAAGGGTTCAAAGTATCCGTCGGTTCAATCGCTCACCCAATGGAAGATAAACATTACATCGCCTATGTTGAACTGACAGCAAATGGTGTTACATATCGTAAGGATTTAAATCCCGGCGATGAACCGGTAGTAACATTCTGCGTTTGCGCACCAGAAGCAACTGCAAAAGCATATTGCAACCTTCATGGATTGTGGAAAGCGTAAAAATCGCGGTCACAATTTTACATTGTCAGGTTTTACTGAAATTGCATTTTTGTAACTTTAGAAAACCTGACATTGTTTTGTTCGGCTAATACAGCAATAAAAGAGGGAGTAAAATGATTTGTGAAAAAATCCAAAAAGCGGTAAATGACCAGATAAATTTTGAATTATATTCGGCATATATTTATGCATCGATGTCGTCATATTATCTGTCAATTAATTTACCCGGTTTTGCCAATTGGATGCGGGTACAAGTACAGGAAGAGATGGCACATGCTACCTTTATGTTCGATTATCTTAATCAACGCGGCGGACGGGTGTTATTACAACCAATCGCCGGTCCGGAGACCGACTGGAGTGACCCGGCAGCACCGTTTATACAGGCGTATGGCCATGAGTTGGAAGTAACAAGCCGTATCCACAATATCATCAATATTGCGATGGAAGAACGCGACCACGCAACAGTCAATTTCTTTCAATGGTTTGTAAAAGAACAGGTGGAAGAAGAGGCGAATACAGATGGTGTTAACCGACAAATGGTGCTGGTAGGCAATGACCGTAGCGGATTATTTATGATAGACCGTGAATTGGCATTGCGGGTATTTTTACAACCTGTTATGGTGTAAAAAATAGTTTTCTGTTTACGTTTTTTTTTGTAATTGAATATGATATTTATATTTTGTAAATACCATTAGCACAGTACTTGGGAGCGCAGGTTAGGAAGCCTGCGCTCTCAGTGTATTGGACCTCAGGCATCCTGCCTGCACCATGTTGGATGTTTAATCCATATTAAACTATTTCCGCACCCGTTCTCCACTGATATATGGCGCGAATAAGCGGTTGCCGTTACGGTTGGCGCATAATTCCCCGCACATTGTACAGGTGTCTTCTTTTGCCGGCATGCGGGATTCACGGATGCTTTTTGCTACTTCCGGGAATAATGCAAGGTTGAACTGGGCGGGCCAATCCATATCACGGCGTGCCATTGCCATTTCTCGGTCACGGTGGCGGGCACGGTCGCCAAGTTTTACTATATCACCGATATGGCAGGCAAGTCGCGCCGCGCGTATCCCTTCGCGGACATCCTGTTCGTTTGGCAATGCCAAATGTTCTGAAGGGGTAATGTAACATACTAAATCAGCACCAGCCTTTGAGCTGACGGCAGCCCCGATTGCCTGAGTAATATGGTCATATCCGGCACCGATATCTGTCGGTAATGGTCCCAACATGTAGTATGGAGCATTACCTGACATTCTTTTTTCAATCAGGATATTTGCTTCAATTTCATCTAATGGCACGTGACCCGGTCCTTCAACCATCATTTGGCAACCTAATTTACGGCCTTCTTCCGCCAATTCGCAATTTATAATCAGTTCTGCCATCTGCGCGCGGTCATGGCTGTCGTCAATAGCGCCGGCGCGGATGCCGTTACCTAGCGACAATACCACGTCATACTTTGAAAGAATCTTTGCTACCCGGTCGAATTGTTCATACAGTGGATTCTCTTTGCCATTTGTCATCATCCATGACACCATATAAGTGCCGCCTTTAGAGACCAGTCCACCATATCGATACCCCTGTTTTTTTAGCCGTTCAATGGTATAAAGGTTGATTCCGCAGTGAATTGCCATAAAACTCATCCCGTCGGCACACTGCTGTTCAATTAAATCAAACAAATATTCCGGATCCATTTTGTTGGGATCGCCACATTTTCGGCTTGTTTCACAGAACGCCTGATACAGTGGTACATTTCCCACCGGCAAATTTGTCGATTCAAGTACCGCATGACGAATAGCATTCAGGTCACCACCAGCAGATAGTTCCATCAGGGTATCTGCCTGTTCTTCTTCCGCGGCACGTGCTTTGGCGCATTCGGCAGCAATGTCGCAAAGATCGCTGGAGGTGCCAATAGAGGCATTCACCTTGGTACGCAGTCCGGCACCGATGCCGACAGCGTTTTGATTTGGTCGATTTGGATTATTGGGAATTACAATATGGCCGGCGGCAACACCGACGCGAATGAATTCACAGTCCAATTTTTCTGCAATAGCCACCGCTTTCATTTGCGGTGTAACTTGCCCGGCGCGGGCTAGTTCCAGTTGGGTTGACATGGTTTTCTCCTTATTATTTGTCTGGTGACACCCGGCCGGCAGGACACCAACGAAAAAAATCCCACCAATGGCTTTAACCATTGGTGGGATTGTTCATGGCTTTACAATCCGCAACATGCATCCCAGCACGGGGTCACATGTGCTATCGGTCTTCCGGCAGGTCTTCTGATTCGTGGATCATCTTACTTTCCGCACCTTCCCACCCGATTAATCAGGCAGTGGTAACACACGGATTTTATCCCCACACACAGCGCCGGCCAAACATTGCGGATTCACACCGCATTCCCATTTTCACCTTAATTTACTAAGGCACCGGAATCCCGGACGCCATAACTGGCGTCGCGATTATTATACATAACGATATCTGTGATTGCAAGGAATAAAAAATTAAAATAAAAAAAAGTTTGCATTAATTGTATTTATTAATTTCTCATAAAATATGCGAAAGATTGTTTGATACTTTCAAATCATGATAAATTTAGCAAGTAATCCTATAAAATAAGTTCTTATCGCTAAATCACTTTTTAAATCAGGACTTTCGCTTTAGGTCACCTCGACAGTCTCAGTGACCGGTCGCTGAGGCTGTCGAAGCGACCATTTTTAAGCAATTTTCTTTTGAAAGCGAAAGTCCTATCAATAATAATTCACAATGTAATCATCTAAAATAAAATATATGACAAAATTAATAAGTCACAAACTCAATTTGCCATTGACAATATTGCAAAATATAATTATAATTTAATATATTTTAAAAATTACAAATATTTATTTGTAATTTTAAGATAATATGATATTAAGATGATGTGGATAACAGTATCTTTTATCAGTTAATCTGTACTTTTTATTAATTCCAGATATTTTATGGAGGATTTTAAAATCAAGTGACATCAGCAGCCTGAATGTAATGATTGTGAGGGAAGTATATGTCGATATCGATGCAGATATTAATATACACTATCGATAGGCAGTTTTATGGATTGCCTATATCGGCTGTTCAATGTGTAACTTTTGCGGCAGAAATCACACGCATTCCTAATGCTCCCCCTACTATTATTGGTATGCTTAATATGCAAGGGAATGTGATGCCGGTAGTGAATATGCGCATGAAGTGCCAAGCTTTGGAGCGCCCGATAAAGATTTCTGACCGTTTTATTATAATAAAAGTTAAACAGCATTTATTAGCATTGCAGGTTGATGATGTTAGAGAAATTATAGATTTTACTTCTGATGATATAATACAATCTGGAGAAAATACGATTGCAGATGTGGTAAAAAGCGGTGATGACCTGATATTAATTCAACAATTGGATAAATTCTTTGACGTAGAATGTGAAGCATCTATTTGCGAGTTGGTACATCATGATATTAAAATCTGAAGTGCATTATTCATTATCTACAGAAATGCTAACCACGGTAAGTAATCTTATCGCTACAAAGTTTGGGTTAAATTATCCGCAAGAACGCTATCGTGACTTGGAAAGAAATCTGAGGAGTGCAGCGAAATCATTTGAATACCATTCTCTTCAGGAGTTTTGTCAGTGGTTGCTTGCAACATCTCTTACACAACAACAAATCAGCGAACTTGCTACGCATTTTACAATTGGTGAGACTTACTTTTTTCGGCATATTGAGTATTTTAATCTTTTAGAAAATCACATCTTAATAAAATTAATCTCAGAACGGTATAAAAAATCACGAAAAATAACTATTTGGTGTGCCGGTTGCAGCACAGGCGAAGAACCATATTCACTTGCAATTCTTTTACATCGTCTTATTCCAGATTTATCAAAGTGGAATATTACAATTTTTGCTACTGATATAAATCAGCAATTCTTGCAGCAAGCAAATGAAGGTATATATAGCGAATGGTCATTCCGCGGGGTTCCGAATAATATTAAAGAAAAATATTTCTCCATGGCAACTAATAATCGGTATCAGCTTTCTGAAAAAATCAAATCAATGGTGCAATTTGCTCCAATCAACCTTGCAGATGAGATTTACCAGATTAATGGTAATCCACTGGTAGATTTTGATATCATCCTGTGTCGTAATGTATTGATTTATTTTAATCCTGAAATGGTGAATAAAACAATAAAACATATTTATAATACACTGGCAGCAGATGGTTGGCTGATTATGAGTCCAAGTGAAACCAATTTGCCTAAACAACCTTTGTTTTATTCTGTCAGCTATCCTGGTGTGACACTATTTTCAAAAAAAGCAAATCATCAATACCAGGAAAAACATATGCCGTCAGAAGGTTGTAACGTGCAAATTTCAAATATAACTCAACAATTGCCAGTGGGTTTTCCTTCTTATAATGATAAACTATCAAACTCGGTTGTAGCAAATTCTGAAGTATTAAAAAATCAGATAATTACTCATTCATCTACATTTACACCTGAAAAAATAGAATTATCGATTTATAAAAAAGCTATATTTATGTATCAAAAAGCAAAATATACTCAGGTTGTGGAATGTCTTTCGGCATCGATAAATGAAAATCTTACAGATAGTAATTCAGGACAAATAATTTATCTGTTAGTAGATTCTTATCTTAAGTTGGGAAGATTTCAGGAAGCATTACATTGGTGCCAGCAAGCAATCGATATTGATAAAACAAATTATCGGTATCATTATCTCCAAGCCACTATTATCCTTGAACAAGGAGATATCAGTGCAGCCGCTGATGCTTTTAAACATGTGTTGTTTTTAAATCATCAATGTATTATGGCTCATTTTACCTTAGGTAATATATTTAAACTCCATGGAAATATAAAAAATGCTACTAAACATTTCGACAATGCTTTACATCTGCTGGCATCATTACCATCAGATACTATTCTTCCTGAATCTGATAATGTAACTGTAAAGCAATTAAATGACACCATACTCTTATTACATAATGTGGAGAAATAAAAATGATTAATGATACTGAAATGGTGATATATGATGATGAGAAAACAAACAAACTTCTCAGGGAACGTGCAAAAAAGCTTGCCATTGAACCAGAACAGGATGTTGCAATCGGTGATATGCTGGAGATAATAGAGTTTCGTTTGTCAGGTGAAAGGTATGCTTTTGCGTTGATATTTATTCGCGAAGTTTTTCCGGTGAAACATTTGACCAAAATCCCTTGTACCCCTTCATTTGTAGTGGGATTAACAAATTTGCGTGGTGAATTATTATCAGTAATTGATTTAAAACGTTTTTTTGATTTACAACCACTGGAGTTTACCAGTAATACACGAATAATCCTGTTGCAGAATCAGAATATGAGTTTTGGTGTTTTAGCTGATGAAGTAATTGGTGTATTCAATATTCCAACTCATCATATTCAGACTATGTTACCTACTCTATCTGGCATTCGTGCTAAATATTTACATGGTGTCACTGAAGATCGTCTGGCTATTTTAGAAGCATCAGCACTCTTGAATGATACTGATGTTGTCGTAAATGAAGTTGTCTAATTCCCGGAAATGGTAAAAATATATAGTGGAGGAACTAACATGAAAATGTCTATTGGAATGAAAATCGGTGCCGGATACATACTGGCGCTTATGACGCTGATTATTATCGGCAGTGTTTCCTATCAGGGAGTGAAACAACTAATTAAAAATGATAATATGGTCACTCATACCTATAAAGTAATTGATCATCTTAATAATATCGTTGGCGGATTAGTTGATGCGGAAACTGGTGAGCGTGGATATACTATTGTCGGAGAAGATAAATACCTTGAACCGTATAACAAAGGCCTGCCTATTGTTGAAAACGCATATAATGAGGTGAAGAAACTGACAGAAGATAATCCTAAGCAGCAGAAAAATTGTAATGAGTTGCGTCCATTAATTGATAATAAAATGGATTATATGAACGAAGTAATTTCTGTTAGAAAAAAACAGGGATTCGAATCGGCGAAAGTACTGATTAACAGTGGTAAAGGAAAAGAGTATATGGATGCAGTCAGGGTAAAGATTGCCGAAATGGAAAATGTAGAGAGTTCTCTTTTGAAAAATCGGTGTGATGAATCTGTTGCATCCGCCAGAACAGTAACAAATTTCATTATAGGTGGAATAGTCAGTGCAATAATTATCCTCAGCATTGTTGGTTTCTTTATTACCGGAAGTATTGCTAATCCACTAAAAAAATTGACTGGGAATGCTCAGCAAATCAGTATTGGCAATCTGGATATCGTGATACCCGCGACAAGCCGGAAAGATGAAGTCGGTGCCTTAAACCAGGCATTTATACAAATGATAAATTACTTGGGCAACATGGCAACTGTCAGCCAGGCAGTGGCAGATGGTGATTTAACAGCTAAAGTTTCGTCTGTATCTGAAAAAGATATTCTCGGTAATGCGTTTGTTCGCATGGTTGATAGCCTTCGCCGACAAACAAATGAATTACTAACAGGGGTAACATTGCTTGTTTCTGCGGCAAGTGAGATTTCTGCAACAGCCGCTCAACTTGCTTCTTCTGCAACAGAAACAGCATCATCAGTTAGCCAGACTACAACAACAGTTGAGGAAGTTAAACAGACTTCCCGGGTAGCAATTGATAAAGCTAAAGAAGTATCTGAAAGTGCAAAACGCACCGAAATGGTATCGAAAAATGGTGAACAAGCTGTTTTAGCCACAATAGAAGGTATTAAGCAAATACGCGAGCAGATGGTGCATATAGCCGAAAGTATTATGAGTCTCAGTGAACAAAGCCAGGCGATTGGAGAAATTATTTCTTCAGTAGATGACCTGGCAGAACAGTCAAATTTATTAGCAGTTAATGCCGCTATTGAAGCTGCTAAGGCTGGTGATCAGGGAAAAGGTTTCGCTGTTGTTGCGCGTGAGGTAAAGAGTCTTGCAGAACAGTCGCGGCAGGCAACCAGGCAGGTAAGGACGATTCTTAACGACATACAAAAAGCAACCGGTGCCGCTGTGATGGCTACTGAACAAGGAAATAAAGCTGTTGAAGCTGGGGTAACACAGTCTGGCAAAGTTAACGAATCATTGATGGTATTATCTGCCAGCATTTCCGAATCGACACAAATGGCTATGCAAATCATGGCGTCAAGTCAACAGCAATTTGCTGGCGTTGATCAGGTTACCTCTGCGATGGAGAATATTAAAGAAGCAACCAGGCAAAATGTAGATGGGGCACAGCAGCTTGAAGATTCTGCACATAATTTGAATGATCTCGGTCAGCGAATGAAGGAATTGGTTGATCAATATCGATTATGATAGGAGCATATTATGGATAAACATGATGATTTTTTTGCACAGTTGTTGGCAACATTTCGTATCGAAGCTAATGAGCACCTTGTTGTAATGTCTGCCGGATTGTTAGCTTTAGAGAAGATGCCCGCATCCGACGAATGTAAGAACATTATTGAAAATGTTTATCGTGCTATACATAGTTTGAAAGGAGCGTCACGTGCAGTAGATTTAACTGAAATTGAAACGTTATGTCAGGCCGCAGAAAGTGTATTTGCGTCTATAAAACGTGAAGAGATTAATTTTAACCAGGAACTATTTGATACGTTGCACCGTGTCACTGATGTTATTAATTCTTTATTATCCGGAACATCAGATTTACCGGATAATTTAATATTATCATTACAACAAGAATTAAGTGATTTGAAAACAATAGGTATTCAGCAGTCAGTTTCAAAAGATGCTGTAAAAGATCTAACACTACATCAAATCACCTTAGATTTAGAGGCATCGGAAATAGAGAAACAACCTGTATCTGATAATTCTCAGATAATGGATATTAATTTACCATTAATATTAACAACCACTGTTGATGATAAAAATATTAATATAATTAAACCGGCCACACTTCGTGAAAATGAAGTAAAAACTGATCTGTCAGGTACTATTCGTGTTTCCGCAGACCGTTTGGATATAGTATTACGGGAAGCCGAGGAAATGCTTGCCGCGAAACTAGCCTTGCTTCAACATACTGATGATATTAAAAATGCAACAATGCGAGTGCATCAAATAGAAAAATCCTGGAACTCTATTTTTCCTATATTAGAACAGGCATATCTGGCATTGGTACAAAATACAGATGACAAAGTATTAACAATTAAGCTTCAGGAATTTCTTAGTTGGCAGCATGATAAATTAAAGAAAATTGCAAGCGAACTTGAAAGTTTGGCGCATTCAAGCGAAAATGATGCGCGAGATATAGGTAGTATGGTAGATGATTTATTGCTGGATACAAAAAAGTTGCTGATGCTTCCTTGTTCTGCTCTATTGCAGGGATTTCCCAAAATGGTTCGGGATATTTCACGTGATTTAGGTAAAGAAGTTGAGTTTATTGTTGAAGGCGCTGAAGTGGAATTAGATAAACGTATTCTGGAAAAGCTGAAAGACCCTCTTATACACATTGTAAGGAACAGTATAGATCACGGTATAGAAAATCCGGATGAACGAATATCGAAGAACAAGCCTAAGGCAGGTACTGTAAAAATCAAGGTTGCTCAGGTTGATAGCAATAATGTGGAAATTATCATTACCGATGATGGCGCTGGTATTGATATAAAACGCGTTAAAGAAGCCGTATTGAAAAGTCAAATGTTGACATTCGATGAAATGCATGATGAACAGGGATTATTACACTATATTTGTCAATCAGGAGTTTCCACCAGTGCCACCATTACAGATTTATCCGGACGAGGCCTTGGAATGGCGATTGTGCGTGAAAATGTTGAAGAACTTGGCGGTATTATTTCACTTGATACAACACCTTGTGTAGGTACTTCATTCCGCATTCTTGTGCCGGTTACACACACTACTTTTCGGGGAGTGCTTATTAAAGTTGCAGAACAGTTATTCATAATACCAACAATGAATATTGAACGGGTTTGGCGATTAAAATCTACAGAAGTTGTTACAGTAGAAAACAGGGAAACGATAGCTCTTAACGGACAAGCAATTTCAATGGTTCATCTTGCTGATATTCTTGAAATACCACGCAAAATAGATACAAAGTTGCATGAATATATTCAGGTGATTGTTATAACTGTTGCTGGTATACGGATTGCTTTTTTAGTTGATGAAGTGTTGCAGGAACAGGAAGTTTTGGTTAAACGACTTGGAAAACAACTATTGCGTGTTCGCAATATTGCTGGTGCCACTGTATTAGGTTCAGGTGATGTGGTACCAATTGTTAATGTACGAGATCTTTTAAAATCAGCGACATTAGGAATAAAAAGTTATGGTGAAACCAGTATAGCAGAAGATAATGACGAACATTATCAGCAATCCATCCTGGTAGTAGAAGATTCAGTTACGTCCCGAATGTTGTTGAAAAATATTCTGGAAACCAATGGATATAAGGTAAGTGTTGCTATCGATGGTATAGAAGGTCTTACAACATTGAAGACAAACCAATTTAATCTTGTGGTTACTGATGTTGAGATGCCACGTATGGATGGATTTGAACTGACAGCTAAAATTCGCAGTGATGCTAACCTTGCAGAAATACCGGTTATATTGGTCACAGCACTTGAGTCACGTGAGCATAGAGAACGCGGAATTGATGTAGGTGCAAATGCCTATATTGTGAAAAGTAGCTTTAATCAAAGCAACCTGTTGGAAACCATAAGAAGACTTATTTGAATGCGGATTGCGCAATCTAAAGTTCCGCAATCAGAAGTTTTGAGGATAACAAAATGACAAACAACAACAATAATTCCCATAATTCCAATCCGCAATACAAAGTTCTAATTGTAGATGATTCTCCTGTTGCACAAAAATATCTTGAGTTTTTGTTGGGAACAGATGAGAATATACAAATAATCGGTATTGTTAATAATGGTGAAGAAGCCTGTGAATTTGTAGCGCGTCTACGTCCTGATGTTATTACAATGGATATTGAAATGCCGAAAATGAATGGGTATGAGGCGACACGACGTATTATGGAGACATATCCGGTGCCGATAGTTATCGTTACTGCTAGTTGGAATCCTTCTGATATTGAAAAAACATTTAAGGCGATAGAAGCCGGAGCTGTTGCCGTTTTGGCAAAACCACCTGGACCTGGTGATCCTAATATTGATCAACGAATTCGGGAATTGATTCAAACTATCAAGCTGATGGCGGAAGTGCCGGTAGTGCAAAGATGGGTTAAGAAATCAATGCCGAATGCCTACTCACAAGTTCAACTACTGACAAGACCTGCTATTTCTTCTGTTAAGCAAATTAAAGTCGTCGCCATAGGGGCCTCAACAGGAGGACCACCAGCTTTACATGTATTGTTATCTAAATTACCAAATACTTTTCCTGTTCCTATACTTATTGTTCAGCATATTGCAGCAGGCTTTATTCAGGGAATGGCAGATTGGTTAGAAAAAACTACTTCATTGAGCATCTGTATTCCTGAAAATGGTGATTATCTGCTTCCGGGTCATGTATATCTGGCTCCGGATTTGTATCATATGGGAATAACAAATGACGGAAAGATTTCTTTAGTTAATTCATTACCGGATAATGGATTGCGTCCCTCAGTTGCGCATCTTTTTAATTCGGTTTCTCAGCAATTGGGCGATAAAGCTATTGCTGTGTTGTTGACCGGAATGGGACGTGATGGCGCATTAGAATTAAAACAGATGAAAGACTGTGGTGCTATTACTATTGCCCAAGATCAGGTGAGTTCGGTAGTGCATGGTATGCCGGGAGAAGCTATTAAGTTAGGGGCTGCAACATATATACAATCCCCGGAAGAAATTGCTGATACACTTATTAAATTGGTGTGTAAATAATATAAACTGGAGAAAAATATGTCTGAACGAATTAAACTGTTGATTCTTGAAGATAGTCTTACCCAGGCAATGAGATTAAAATATACATTAGAGAGTAATGGCTATGATGTTACTGTTGCACATAATGGTATAGATGGGTTAGAAAAATTAAAAACAATCAAACCATCTATTATAATAAGCGATATCATGATGCCGGAGATGGATGGCTATGAGTTTTGCAGGTGTGTGAAAAACGATGATACACTAAAAGAGATATCGGTTATTTTACTTACTACATTATCAGATCCAAGTGATGTAATACAGGCTTTGGAAGCAGGAGCTGATAATTTTATTACTAAGCCTTATAGTGATGGAGTATTGATATCTCGATTAAATTATATTACGGTAAATCAGAAATTTAGAAAAGATCATGATTCTGAGTTTGGAATTGAAGTTTTTTTTGCTGGAAGAAAATATTACCTAAATTCTCCAAGGAATCAAATGATTGATTTGTTGTTATCAACATTTGAAAACGCTGTTAATCAGAATATAGAATTGCAGAATACAAATAGTCAATTAAAAAATGCATTTGAAAGTATTAAATTATTGCAGGCTAATTATTTAAAACTGCTTGAAACGAATGCTGATGCGATTGTTGTTGTGAATATTCACGATGTAGTGTTATATGCAAATCCGGCAGCGAAGTTGTTGTTTACTTGTTCAGGATTGGATATGAGCGGTACAATACTGAAAATTCCGCTAACAGCAAGTGAGAATAGGGAGATTGAAGTTGTTAACAGTCAGGGAGTGAAAATTATGATAGAAACACGTGTGGTTGAAACATATTGGGATGGTGAATCAGTACGGTTGGCATCGTTGCGAGATATTACAGAACATGTTCGGACGCGCGAAGCGTTGCAGGAGATATCATTAATAGACTCATTAACAGGACTTAATAATCGTCGTGGATTTTTTATACTTGCTGAACAGGAATTAAAAGTAGCTGTCAGAAATATATCACCTTTATTTTTATTGTTTATTGACCTTGATGGATTTAAATGGATTAATGATAATCTGGGGCATCAACAAGGGGATGCAGCCTTAATAGATATCGCTGGCATTCTTAAGGAAGCCTTTCGGGAATCAGACATTATAGCACGGATGGGTGGCGATGAGTTTGCTATAATGGGATACCCTATGAATGACATAAATCCGAAAATGCTGATAAGCAGTCTTCATGAACGGATTGAATATCACAATGCAGAAAATACTCGCGATTATAAACTGGCTGCGAGTGTTGGTTATGCTCTTTTTGACCCATCTGTTCCTAATAAATTAGAGTCAATGTTGGCTTGTGCAGATGAGGATATGTATCAGCAAAAACGCGCTAAACATTAGTAATAATGTGAAAGATTGTGTAATAGAAGGATATTA
Source organism: uncultured bacterium (assembly GCA_964573385.1). Taxonomy (GTDB): domain Bacteria; phylum Armatimonadota; class Hebobacteria; order CAIYQO01; family CAIYQO01; genus JBAXQQ01. The sequence goes on along the minus strand of CAZNLA010000012.1, from coordinate 7,072 downwards.
AAATGATAAATAATGAAAACAAAAAAATACTTATAGTTGATGATAGTCCTACTCAACTTATGCTCTTGCATAACACCTTGATTGAAGCCGGTTATGATGTAGTTTCTGCTTCAAATGGACAAGAAGGATTTGAAAAAGCTAAAGAAAATGCTGTAGCACTCATAATATCTGATGTTGTGATGCCGGTGATGACTGGATATGAATTTTGCGAAGTTATACGTAATGATATTAATTTATCTAAAATACCGTTTATTTTACTTACAACATTGTCGGATCCTCATGATACCCTGCCAGCATTACAATCTGGCGCTGATGCCTTTGTCACTAAACCATTTAATCCAGCCTTTCTTCTTGCGCGTATAAAAGATTTAATTGCTGTTTCTGCGCTGTCAACCCAAAGAGTGTATCAGCATAAATCATTTCAAATAATATTTGATGGCGAAACTCATGTTATTCAGGCTGATCCTTCACGAATGGTAGAATTACTATTTTCAACATACACGAATGCTGTCCAGAAAAATATTGACTTGCAAGCGACTAATAAGGCACTAGTCGAAGCGAAACGGGAAATTGACCGGCATTTACATAAATTAGCTGTGTCAGAGGCAAAACTGCGCCAAACTGCAGAACGTTTAAATATTTTATTTAACAGTAGCAATGATGCAATTTTTGTTCATGCTATTAATGAAGATGGTTTACCAGGTACTTTCACAGAAGTGAATGATGTTGCATGTAAACAATTAGGTTATACTCGTGAAGAATTTCTAAAAATGTCACCAGAGAATATTGATAATCCTCTGTCACTGAAATATCAAAAAGAAATAACATTAGAATTGGCAAGAAATTGTAATGTGATATTTGAAATGGGTCATCTTACAAAGAATGGCCAGTTAATTCCGATGGAAATTAATGCGCATTGTTTTGAATTAGATGGCAAGCTAATGGTAATTTCTGTTGCGCGGGACATTACCGAAAGGAAGAAAGCAGAGATATTATTACAGAATGCAAAGGAAGTTGCAGAAGCTGCCAGCAAAGCTAAAAGTGATTTTCTTTCTAGTATGAGTCATGAACTACGTACTCCCATGAACGCTATTATTGGTTTCTCTGATTTATTAAAAGACCAATGTTATGGTGAGTTAAGTGAGAAGCAATCTGAATTTGTTCAATATGTATTGGATAGTGCTAAACATCTCTTATCATTGATCAATGATATCCTTGATTTAGCAAAGATTGAATCAGGTAAAATGGAATTAGAATTATCTTCTGTAAAAATTGTAGATCTTGTTGTCAGCAGTCTGATTATGATTAAAGAAAAGGCATATAAACATGGAATTACTCTTGATATATCTATTCCACATGAATTTGATTGGATGGAGATAATTGTTGATGAACGAAAATTGAAACAGATTCTTTATAATCTGTTATCAAATGCTGCTAAGTTTACCCCGGATGGTGGCAAAATTACGATAGGAATGAATGGAAAAATGAATGAAATAATTATTAGCGTTTCTGATACAGGTATTGGCATTAAAGCGGATGAGAAGGATAAAATTTTTGAAGATTTCTATCAGGCAAAGGGAAGTAAATGTGATAAAACACCTGGAACAGGATTGGGACTTCCAATTTGTAAACGTTTTGTAGAGATGCATGGTGGAACAATTTGGGTAGAAAGTGAATTAAATAAAGGAAGTACATTTTTCTTTACCATTCCCTGTAAGAAAGGAGATTAGTGAATTATGGAACATAAACCAAAAATTTTAGTTGTTGATGATGAGAAACATAACCTGATAATGATGGAAGCGATGCTGATTCCACAGGGGTATGAAGTATTGTTAGCAAGAGATGGTATAGAAGCATTAGAGATGGCACACACTAATCTTCCTGATGTAATATTACTCGATGTTATGATACCTAAAATGGATGGATTTGAAGTTGCAAGACGATTACGTAGTGATACAACAACAGAGTTTATTCCCATTGTCATGGTGACTGCATTGTGTGAAGTCGACGATCGGGTACGCGCGTTGGAAATAGGTGCAGATGATTTCCTGACCAAACCAGTAGATAAAACAGAACTACGCGCACGTGTGAAATCATTAGTTAAAGTGAAAGCCTATAATGATTGTATGAAGAATTATCAGAAGGAGCTGGAAGAGGAGGTTGCACGGCAGACCGAACAACTTCGTGAGGCTTTTCAACAGATAAAAGTGGCGTCACTTGATACGATTCTTCGGCTATCTCGTGCAGCAGAATACAAAGATGAAGATACTGGTGCACACATTCAGCGAGTTAGTTTGTATGCGTCAGCTGTTGCGCGTGAACTGGGTCATGATGATGAAATGATAGATAATATTCTCTATGCAGCTCCAATGCATGATGTCGGCAAGTTAGGTATCCCTGATCATATATTATTGAAGCCGGGTAAACTCGAACCAGAGGAATGGGTATTGATGCGGCAACATACAACGATTGGTGCTGCAATCCTGGCAGGCTCCAGTTCGAATATTGTTCAGATTGCCAGAATAATTGCCTTAAGCCATCATGAAAAATGGGATGGCAGTGGATATCCACAGGGATTAAGTGGAACAATGATCCCAATTGTTGGACAAATTACTGCTATTGCTGATGTCTTTGATGCATTGACATCAAAAAGAACATATAAGGAAGCATCCACGATTGAAGAGTCATTCACCGTTATACAGGAAAATAGTGGTAAACATTTTGATCCGGTTGTTGTTGATGCCTTTTTAGCTATTGAGACCGAGATTAGAACAATTTTCACACAACACCATGACGAAGGAGAAAGCTTGTTTCGAAGAATAATAGGTATTGCGAAATAAAAAGTTATAATTTAGTATTTTTTTCTACATGGCAAGGTTTGTTGGTATAATTTTATTAAGTATCCACATTATGTTTAATATAGGAAATGATACTGATATCCAGTATTTTCCTCAAAAATTTCATATTGCAACCTGACACTCTGGAGTCAAAATCTATTTAATAAAAAATGTGAATAAGCTTAAGGCTGACTCCTGTGGTTACTCATTAAGTCGCCACTCTGTGGCTAATATCTTTTGAAATCGGTAAGTATCGGTTGAAACCAGTCGAAATCAATTCTGTTTTGAATACAAGTTAACTGACCTTTATAAAAAATCTTACTTTTTATAAAGGTCAGTTACTCATTATTATATTACCTCATAAACCTGCCACGCTTCTGCGTTAATACTACCGATGCCTTTGGCATCGGTGAGGACGTTGCGGTAGGCGGTGCCGGCTGGCAGTGCGATTGGGCCGGGTTTGAAGGTGTAGATGACGCTTAAACTTCCCTGGCGGTCCTGCCATTGTACTCCGGCATCGTCATGCAGGATGGTGCGGGTGTGCATGCGTGGTTGCACGGCGCGATAGGCGAGGTTGGCGGCGCGCAGAAGCGGACTTGCGACCTGGTCGATGCGCGCGCGTTTACCGTCGGCGTCATTCACCCACAGGCTTAATGTGCTGGGTGCCTTGTGCGCCAACAGGCGGAAGTAGAATTCCGGGCCTACCTCTTCTTTGCCAGTGCTTGTGTCCGGGGTGGGTATAACCGAGTAACCGATGTTAACAGCGCATTGGTATGCCAACGCGCCGCCGGCAGCGCGGTAATTGCCCTGTACGCCGTGTTGCGGCTGCCCCCACGGGCCTAACGATTCGATTAGCATATGTACGCCGCTTTTCTGCCAGTGCGCCATAATCTCTGCCAATTGCCGCCACATGGTATGTGCGCTTAGCTTTCCCTGGTGTGGATTAGTTGGGTTTGCGGGGTCAGGGCTATGGAAATTAATCGGCATCCACCCGAAGTTATAGAAAGAGTCGTAGAGATATCCACTGACGGTGGTCGCCTGTTGTCCGCGCAGGATATTATCGCGGAACATGGTGCCAAATGGCGAAGAGATATCCATCCCATAAATGGCATCATAGCCGGACCCATAGGTATGGCGACCGTCTGGACCTTTGATTACCTCGACTGGATGTTTCCGCAGATAGGGTGAGTTCTGGCTCTGATGCGAACCAATCCAGGAGATTAATTCAACACCTTGCGCACGGGCAATCTCCGCTACCCGTTTATAACCTTCGATGCCACCCAGCACCTTCGCCACTTCGTATTCGTGGGGGCAGCACATGTTTCCGGTGGCGAAGTCGGGCAAGATACCTTCGCGGTTGCTGGTCATATCGTTTTCCCAATAAGGGTCGATAAAAATCTGCTGGAAACCAAGTGCTGCGGCGGCGGGAATCAAATCTTCCAGGTAACTGTCGCAGGTGAAGTTGTTCCAGAAGTTGTGTGACAGTGTGGTACGCGCATAGGTGCGTTCCATGCCAAACTGACCCAATACATTGTCCTGATCAGCGTCGAAAACCTGCGTCCAGGCATTAAGGTGGTCGGTGTCGTCGCCAACCACGGCGATGCCGATAAATTTTGATATTGTCTTACCGGTTGCGGTCTGGTCAAAGATATGTTTGTCAAAGTGTCGGATTTGTGAATCACCCGGGTCGCGCGCCACAATGGTACGAATGAGACCGCATTCCGCGAAAAAGCCAATGAGAGCAACATCGCCGCGGTACTGGTAGTCAAATCCCTGTTCGGATGCCCAACGCGGGCAGTCATGCGTCATTACAGGGTTAAGCGGGAAGGGGATGTTTGCCGCGGTGGAATAACGGGTGTCGGCAGAAAATGTAACAATCGGGTCGCCACCCATCTGTTGGCGCAACAGGGTGACACCCACCGCTTCACCAGCTAATTCCCATGTGGCGCGGTCCATAATATAATAAAGTTCCTCGTCGGCCTTGAAAACTATGCTGTAGGTGAAGCCTGTCCAGGTATGGCCAGAAATTTCGTGGTTATCTGCCTTCAGTATCCAATCTACCTGTATTTCGGATAAGACACGCTGGTCCCACGGACGGATGCTCCATACCGGGTCAAGTGAATGGTCCTGTAACGCCGGGACGTTAAGGCCAAAACCTAACGCGCGGGTGTGTAATATAACACCATCGGTGCCAAGTTGTTCCACCTTGTCAAGCACAAAGCGGTCAAATTCGACGCCGAAATGCGTAGCCATATATGGTCGCATCGGCAACGCATTACCGCGCACCACCTGGCCATCAATGGTGATTTCACCCAGACCAAGAAACAATTTTCCCTGGTGCAATAACTCAATATTCACAGTTCCGATGGAGATAGACACAGGTTGTGTTATCATAGCAAAAACTCCCGTTATAAATAAGATGAGCGATATTTTTTGTCCCGGAAAAAGTTAAAACTTCCCCGATAATTTTCTAAGCGAATAGTAGTCTTACAGCGCATGAGATGTCAAGCAGTCACCTTAAGATACGGTGACGATAAACTGGTTGCTGATATCGGGAATCCCACTGTTTAATCATCTGTATTGCTCACAATATATGATTATTCACCACATAAGAACACAAAGACCACGAAAGAAGAATTTATTATGACATTTTGTGTTATAGGTGTTCTTTTGCGGTAAATTATTGTTAATTTTTAAGCAAAGATCTCTTTGAAAATGAAAGTCCTGTTATTATTTCTCTATCATTTGGATTTAAGATGTCAACAGGAAGTCAATGATATTTTGGAATTTTATTCCTTCATGGTCTGTTATGTATGTTTTATCCATCGATAATATAGTTTTTTCGTAATTATCATTTATCGCTTTAAGCGGGGCAAGTTCGCGCATCTTAACATCTTCGTTTTGCAGACTTAATGTAACCTGGTAATATTTTTTTGTGTCTTGCATTACGGCAATGAAATCAATTTCATTCGTATAATACTTGCCGATAAATATCTGGTATCCACGACGCAACAGTTCGAAATATACCACTGTCTCAAGTATGTGACCAATGTCATTGTCTGAATATCCCATCAGCATATTGCGAATACCAGTATCAACTACATAATATTTTGATAGCGTTTTAAGCATTTCTTTGCCTTTAATATCGTAACGGTTAACCTGATAAATAATATATGCTTTTTCCAGCATGTTAAGATAATCTGTCACTGTAGAAGATTTTATAATATCACCTTTTACCTGACTTGTTATATAACCACTGATTTTGTTTGTTGATATGATGCTTCCTGTATTATTTATTACAAATTTTACAATTTTCTCAAGCAGTGCCACATCCTTAAGTTTGTTGCGGAAAACCACATCCTTTACGATAACAGTGTTGTAAATGCCAAGTAGAAATTCATTTATTGTTGCGTTATCTTGTGGTAGCGTTGTAACAGCGGGAAGGCATCCAAATTTCAGATACTGGTTAAATTTCTCTTCTATATTCCATGTTGTTGGCAAATGTTCAAATTTAAGGTATTCACTGAATGATAAAGGCAACATTTTTATTTCTACATAGCGTCCGGAAAGTAATGTTGATAATTCAGAAGATAAGAGATACGCGTTTGAACCAGTTATGTAAATATCAGTATCTGCTTCAATAGTCAGGCTGTTTATAGCTTTTTCCCAATTTTTGACTTGTTGTATCTCATCCAACAGCAAATAACATTTACCTTCCTTTGGCATTTTATCTTTTAATAGTTTATACATTTCGCGATAATCAGAGATATCATCATATTGCATTAGTTCAAAATTGATATCAATTATATTGTTGGAATCAACAGATTCTGACAATAATCGTTCCTTAAACAATTGTAATAACGTAGACTTTCCACACCGGCGAAGTCCCGTTATAATTTTAATCAGGCTATTATCTTTATACGCAAGAAGCCTTTCCATATATTTGTCACGTGAAATCATTATTATACACCTACATAGATATTATACCAAAAAACTTTAAAAAAATGAAAGTTTTACCAGTACAGGGGCAAAACTTTCAAATCTTTAAACTTTTTACCATAAAACTGTAATATTCTTTGTGATATAAACTGTTGATTTTTCTTTTCATAATTATTGAAAGTAGATATAATTGTGCAACACTTTTTGGAGGATGATATTATGCAAGATGATAGCGAACATGTTGAACAGATTTTTCGCATTGAAGCATTGAAAGGGGAAATCGAGGATGTTACAAC
>CAZNLA010000011.1:0-31148 GCA_964573385.1 uncultured bacterium | reverse complement strand
CATACTAAAATCTATCGAAACTTGTATACGCTAATTTTTTGCGGAATTAAGGATAGAAGCTAAAATCCGACAGCAATTACAAATGCTTCGTGATTTGGGGTTGATAAAATTCGAAGGAAATGGGGTATACAAAAAACTATGGAAATGAATACTTATCAAATTGAAATTATAGAAACACTTGTAAAAATTGTTGCCGTTTCTGCAGTGTCAGAAGATGAAGCACTAAGCATAGTTATAAATGATTATAAAAATGAAAAACATGTTCTTGATGAAAGCAATCATATTTCAACAAACTTTGAGATCATAAAATAATATCAGAAAAAGCCTTTTATTTATTTGAGGCTTTTGCAAAACCCGGTGGGACTTGGTATCGCCATAAAAATATGCTCTGTAAGAGCAATATTCCTAAAACGAAGGAATTATGCTCTTACAGAGCGTAGAAATTTATTTGTAAACTTACCCAGCGGCGTTGCCGTGGGCTATGGAATTGACTATTTTAAGAATTAAATGAACGCAAATAAACAATCAGAATCAGATTTTTAGAATACGATACGGAATTCACTACCATTCAGATAGGTTTTACAATTGCCTGTTCTAATTATAATTTATTTCGTTAAATTTTTAAAAACCCAAACTACTATCCTAAAAACCTACAACTTTAATTTCACTTTTTTGGAACTTAATACAATTAAGATGATGCTTAATAGCAATAAAAATAATAATTGTGGCCAAACGTAGGTGAAACCGATTCCTTTCAGGAATATTCCGCGTAATGCTTTGATAAAGTGCATTGCCGGGATAATGTATGTTACTGGTTGGATTACTGCCGGCATGCTGCTAACCGGGAAGATAAATCCGGAAAGTAATATTGTCGGCAATTGTGTGCCCAGGACAGCAATTGTCATGGCCATTTGTTGTGATTTTGATATTGATGATATGAGAATACCGATACCAAGTGCTGCCGTTAAAAATAAACCGGATGCCAAAAACACCAGCCATAATGACCCGCGAATTGGAATATGGAAAAGGTAATATGCCATTAACAGCACCAGTAATACATCCGCAAAAGATATTAAAATATATGGCACCAGTTTTCCGATAATTATTTCGAATGGTCGTACCGGTGAGGTGGCGAGGAGTTCAATGGTGCCGCGTTCATATTCGCGCACCACCGTTACAGATGTTAATAAAGCGGACAACATCATGAGGATGACGGCTATTAACCCGGGAATGATGAAGTTAACACTGCGTAATTCCGGATTGTACCAGTACCGTATGCGTAAATCGATAGGTGCCAATCCTGCTTTATTTGTTATTCCTGCTCTTTCCGCGGCTTTTGCCGCGGTATCAACCCAATATTGCTGTACTATCTGTGCGGCATAACTGGTGCCGGTGGCGGCACTGGTCGAGTTGGAACCATCAAAAAAAATCTGAATGCCCGCAGGATTACCGTTATTAATATGGCGGGCAAAATTATGGTCGATTACCAGCATCACCTGAACTTTGCCTTTATCAAGAGCATCCTTAACTTCTTTATAATCATTAAATCTGCCGGACATTTTAAAATAATCTGTCGCGGTGAAGGCAGCAATAAAATCCCGTGATTCACGGCTATGGTCCTGGTCATAAATGCCTATGCGCAAATGGCGTACGTCAAGGTTGATGGCGTATCCGTATATTATAAGCATGAAAATTGGCAAAGCCACCACAACACCCAACATACGCGGGTCGCGACTGATTTGCTTAAACTCTTTCCATATCATCATGCGTATTCGCATCAACATTTTGTTACAGTTCCTCCTCTGCAATACCCATCAAATGAATGAATAAATCTTCAAGAGAAGGTGAAACGGGAGTTATTTCCATTACTTTCATCCCGTTTTTTTGCAGATAATCTCTTATTTTATCTTCCATCCCAACTGATTCAACCATAACGTGAATGTCGGTGCCAAATATTGATACATCAACAATTTCAGCGTAATCCGTTAATAATTCCAGCGCTTTGCCCACCGGTTCCACGGATATTTTTAATAACATCCCTTCAGCAATCATCTTTTTTAAATTAATCGGGGTATCAAGTGCTATTAATTTACCGGCATACATCAATGCTAATCGCTGGCAATGTTCCGCTTCGTCCATATAATGAGTTGTTACGAATATCGTCACTCCCTGACGTGCCATATCATCAATAATCGACCAGAATTGCCGCCGCGACACCGGGTCTACCCCACCTGTGGGTTCATCCAAAAACAATATCTCCGGTGAATGTACCATTGCGCAACCTAATGCCAAACGCTGTTTCCAACCGGTTGATAATTCACCTGCCAGACTATCCGCACGCTCAGTTAATCCCGCCATTTCCAATATCCAGTTGCGTCTTTCATCAAACTTATCTATAGCTACATTGTAAATATCGGCAAAAAACTGAATATTTTCATCTACTGTAAGATCTTCATATAAAGAAAATTTCTGGCTCATGTAACCGATTTTTGTCCGAATTTTTTCTGATTCAGAGATAATATTTAGTCCTGCCACCGTGCCAAAACCTGCTGAAGGGGTAATGATTCCACATAACATACGTATTGTCGTCGATTTTCCACATCCATTTGGCCCTAAAAAACCAAAGATTTCACCACGGTTAACAGTAAAATTTATTTGGTTAACCGCAATGAAATCGCCAAATTTCATCGATAAATTATTTACAGTAACAGCATGGTTAATTTCCACTATTTACCCTTTGTTGTACAACTGCCCGGATTATGAAGTAAAAAATCAATAATATCAGGACTTCCGCTTGTTTATCCGTCGAATCGGTCGGATCTGTCGGATCTGTCGGATAAAGTCAGATCATTAAATAAAATGATACCTTAAGCGAAAGTCCTGAATAATAAAATCTTTAATAATTATACCACTTAAAAAAACATCACGTCATCCATAATTTTTTCAGTTGCTCTTTTTCTGCTTCAAACGTATAATTAACTCGTATTCAGGTAATTTATGAGCAGCGTTTTAATATTATCATTAATAATGATTGTGGTCAGTGGATTAATCGCCTATGTTGGCGACCTTATAGGTCGTCGCATGGGACGAAAACGGTTAAGCCTGTTTGGCCTGCGTCCAAAACATACCGCGATAGTAATTTCTATACTTGCCGGTGCGATTATCGCTGCCATCACCTTAACCGCAACCTTTATAGTAAACCGCGAAGTGCGGGAATTATTGTTTACCCCATTAAGTAAGGTGAAATCTGAATTGGTGAAAAGCCGTCTTGATCTGGATAAAGCACATAATCAAACCGCAATGGCAGAAAGTAAATTACACGCCCGCACTGCCGATTTAACCGTGGCTGAAGAAAAATTAGCATTAGCCGATACTAAGTTAATTAAGTTAAATGGTCAGCGAGAAAACGCGGTGGCGAAATTGCAACAGATTACTGTACAATTGCGCAAAAAAAATGATGAATATAATGCCGCTCAACTGATGCTGATAAACGCCAAAAGTGAATTAGGTGAAAAGCGTCAGGGATTACTGACAGCACAGAATAGGTTAATTGATATCACTAGAAAAAAGAGTAATCTGGAAGAAAAAAGAATGGCATTGGAACAGCAGGTAATTGAACTGGGAGACCAGATAACATTACTTAGCAAACTTGCCAGTGGTACTTTTTCACCCCCATCAATTATTGCCGGACAAGAGATATTAACCGGACGATTTGACACCAGAAAAGATAATTTACGTACGGAAGTGGCAGCATTCTTATCGGCTTCTGCTGATGTTGTTCGCCAGTCATCACCACAATTGTCACAGGGTAGTGAGCCAATAATTTATCTTGACAGTAAAGACAATAAACCAATAAGACTGACAGAAGAAGAAGCCACCCGAATAATAACGGCAAAAATAAGCGCCATGAAATCCAACATGGTAATTTTGCACATGGTATCAATAAATAATGTACCGGCAAATGGCCAGGCTATTGTCGCGTTAAACAGTCCGGGCATGTTATACCCCGATGAAGTAATCTATAAAAAAGGTGAAGAAATTACCCGCATAACAATTAAAGATAAAAATAATACCGCTTCCGCGATGGAGATAATAGTTAATGATTTATTGGGTAAATCAGTGCCAAACGAGTTACGCAAAAAGCAACTGGTTGCAGTTAATCACCGGTTTATAAACCGGAAAATAGCTATTGACAACACAGAATCTTATGTTAGTTGGAATATATTATTATCCGCGGCAGAACAAGCAGCAGCAATAAAGGGTGATGCTGTGGCCATCGTCCGCAGCAAGGGCGAAACAACCCGTTATTCTCCACTGGACATAATTATAGATATTATTCCTTTTGATCAATCATCAAAATCCCCATGATTAATAATGATACTGAGCTACCACCCATTATTGCCATTGATCCGGGTCGCGAAAAATGCGGTTTAGCCGTTGTATCCCGCACGGGTACAGTAATAATCCGAGAAATTATACCACTGAATGATTTGATAATGCGCATATCCCATTTTCTGGGCAGATATGGCGTAAGAAATATAGTTTTAGGTGACAGAACCGGGTCGCGCAATGTGCGCGAATTAATACGTTCGGCGGGAATAACCAATGATGTATCTTTTGTGGATGAAGACCATAGCAGTGAAATTGCGCGAAGAAGATACCTTACAGAACATCCGGGTAAAGGATTCGCACGATTATTACCAATAGGCATGCGAACTCCGGATGTACCGATTGATGATTATGTCGCGGTTATTTTAGCCGAAAGATATCTGGCCGGTTGGGGTAGCACCAGGCGAAAAAAGGGTAATTAACAGGTGGAATAACAGCATTTTCGGATAAATAAGGACATTTCAGTAAAAAGATGATATTCTAATACCGAAAGCAGTATAACCAGAGAATATAAAATTCTGGAAGATAAAATTAAAAACAGGTAGTCACAATGAAAAAGAAAAAGGAAAAAAGCAATATATTGGTAGAGAACCGCAAAGCCAGACATGACTATGCGGTGCTTGAGGCAATGGAGGCAGGCCTGGTATTAACGGGAACTGAGATAAAAGCACTTCGTAACGGTAAAGGTAACCTGACAGATTCGTTTGCGCGTATTGATGGCAGTGAAATATGGATACATCATTTTTATATCGGTCATTATGAACAGGGTAATATCTACAATGTTGATACACTGCGGCCACGCAAATTATTACTCCACGGTGACGAAATACGACGATTAATTGGCAAAACAATAGAAAAAGGTTTAACCCTGGTGCCAATGAAGGTTTATCTGAAAGAAGGACGCGCCAAAGTAGACCTGGCACTGGCAAGGGGGAAACACCAATATGACAAACGTGACACTATTGCGGAAAGAGAAGCCGACAGGACCAAAGAAAGAGTAATGAAAAAAATGCTGGAAGACTAATAATATCATTTTAAAATGGTATTAGAAGCCTCCGGCACACTTTCTTGTTAAGTATTATTTAAATAACAGCAAACGTTATCAATCCTCTTACCGGTTATTTATAAGTATCCTTAACTAACAATGATTTTGTTTTGTATGGGGCAAATGTTATATTGTAACCGGGTGTTTCATCAAGTTCTACCTCTGCACTGGTTAATGTTAAATCCAACACATGTCCACCCTTTGTATGGTCGTCAGAGATAAAATGCAGGTGGTAATTAGCGGCATTGGCATTGCCCAGATAATCCGGCATCCAGAACCCAGCAATTACCCCACTGATATCAGTATATTCAAATACCGCCTGTTCCTTAATAGCGTCAGACAACAGCGGATATGGTTGTTTGTATGGGCCTACACTGCGCACTTTAATGGTTTTAGCCTTGCATTTAATGCGGATAGCATAAGGCAGGTCACCGCGCGGACGCAAGGTATCCATATATTTTTTCAGATCAACCATTGCGGTATCTGTTACCTCTTTCAAACTGCCTTTAACATCAGCATTGAAAGTAGTAACCGCATAAAAAGGAGACCCCGAGTTATCTGGTTCCTCGGTTACCACACCAGTTTTCGCCACTTTGTAGATTTTACCATCGGCAACTATCATCTCACCATCTAATCCATCAAAAGTACCCAGGCCAATATTACCTTTTGCCTTGATGTTTTTAACAGTATCAACTCTGTCATAATTACCCGCCAACAACGCCTCAATGGTAGACCCCTGGTACAAGGTTTCTTTATCTACAACCTGTTTTGCAAAACCACACAATAAAGCGGATAAGATAACCCAAACAACCAAAACCTGTTTCATTATTTTCTCCTGATTATTTTCTTTTGATTATTGTAGTAATAAACCTGAAGATTTTCAAGTATAATTTAAACGATAAATTATCTTTTTATAGTAGAGGATTTAGTTGCTGTGGGATGAATAAAGATCTACTATTAATTTATGCAATATTTATCAACAGTTCTTTATTTTATCTATCCATTTAGCAAAATGCCTGCATTCTCTTAACATGCAATCAATTCCAATGGCTTTTGAGACTATCACTCCGTTTTGCACCTTTGGATAGTTTGGAATAATCTGTTCAAGTCTTTTTGACGGTGCAGTTTCAGAGGAATTATTAATATATTCCGGCGTTTCAAAATCATTCCTAATCTTGGATATCTTCTGAACAACATCATCATCAACGACAACAGAAAAAGCCTTCGGATCTGAAAATAATAGACTTTCAAACTCATGTAATACCAGACTAAAAGACAAGTTTGGCATTCCAATGTCTTCATTAACAGCATTTTCTATTTTATTCATTCTCTCGTAAATATTTTGTGTCTCGCAACTAATATTCGGAGTATTTGCTGCCATACCATAATAATCAAACATCGTAGTGAAGGATTCATTTCTATGTTGCCTACAGAGTATTGTTAACTCTTTTTTTATTTTAAAATAGTCAACTACTCCGCCTTTAAACTTTTCAGAAACAGTTCTCTTCGTTGTGCAAACAATAGGTGATACAACTATATTCAAATTAATAAAGTATGGATACAAAATCTCATTTATGAATGCTTCTTCTGTCTGTCCTTCACAATAAATATAGACTCGTTTCATTTGGAAAGTCTGCCTCCCAAAATGTTCTTATTCCAGAGTTCACCCAATGTATAGTCATTTTCAATCCATTCTTGTAAATCTGTTGAACACAATCTTTTAAATGCAGACCCATCGTTATCTCTGTCAACTACAACAACATCATCAGCATCGAACTCGTTTAATAATTCTACGGATTGTGTTGATATGATTACTTGTTTATTTATTGAGACTTGTTTAACTATCTCAGCAAAAATAGTAATTGCGTACGGATGCAAACCAAGTTCAGGTTCATCTATAATGATAGATGCTGGTTGTAATTGTTGCGGTTGCAGCAATAGTGTAGTAAGACATATAAATCGCAGTGTTCCATCAGATAACTGCGAAACGTTAAATATATCATCACAACCCGTTTGTTTCCATTTTAACACTATTATTTCCGGGTTATTTTCATTCGGGTTCAAAACAAAATCATAAAAATATGGAGCAATGAGTTTAACAGTGGCAACAATCTTAATATAACTGTCAGGCCATGATTCTTTTAATCTATATAAAAATGCCGCCATATTACCAGCATTATAATTTAATTCAATATTATTTGATATGTTATGCGGTTGTTTAACAGCAGCATCTTTACCTGTATCATGAAAATGATAAACTCGCCAATTGATTTTTTTTAATGTTTGTTGAATATTATTATCTAAAAGTCCACTGTTGCTTTCCCATAAAGATTCACTATGTCCAGCCTTAATAGATAATTTTTCTTTAATATTAGCACTTTTATAAAAATTTTCATCTTTGAAAATCAATCTATCATCATCTGTAGGAACCAAAACAAAGGAATATGCGTATTGTCCAAAATAAAACTCCATTTCAATTTCCTTCGATATTTTTCTTCCTTTAAAAAGCAATGAATTTGCACCACCAGCTAAATTGACGCTAAGAGAGAGTTCTTTTGATAGAATTGATCTTAAAAAATTGAATGCAGAAATAAAATTAGACTTTCCGGAGCCATTACTACCAATAAGTATATTAATTTTCCTTAGTTCTAAATCACAGTTTTGAATGGATTTAAAACCTGCTATTCTTATTCTATTGAACTGGTTATGTTCTATATCTGTCATTGTTTATAGCCTTTGTTATTATCATGTTTCTTTTATGCTAATATGATAGTCAACTTTGGCATAAAAGTAACAAGAAGGAACATGATTATCAACTTAATTTTTATTATATGCCATATCGATTAGATATTTGGCTTTCTCAAAATCATCAGCATTTCTAATAATAACTTGAAGATCACCAGTTCCCCAATGCCAGACATTTCTCATATCACGGGTAAATCCTTCTTTTATCTCAATATCATCTGGATTTAATTTTAAATACAAGGTGATTTGCTTTTGGGAAATTTCTACACAAATTATATTTTTCATCTTTTTAAAAGCAGTGTATAATTTGAGTGGATTCTCTGTTACATCATCGCCAAGTGCTAAAATGTAATCTTTTATTGCATTATAAAGTTCTCTAAATGACTTGTTTGTTGACTGGAGTTGTTTTTCAAATGCCTTCTTATCAGATTGCCTTAAAAGATGATTTTCCGAATTGTCTGTTAATGCTTTGGTGGTATTAGAATTAATCAGTTCTAATAATAATAATTCTAAACCGAATTTTTTATAACGTATTAAATCAATGTTTCTGTCGATTTGTTTAACAGCATGTTCATCATATTTTGTAAAGTCACCAGCTACACAAATAAGTCTTGGCATTCTCCAATCTAACTTATCAGAGTAGTTCTTCCCTAGCAGATTCATTACAATAAGTTCGAAATCAGCTTTATGTTCAAGAAGCCAATCAAGATAAAATAGACCTTGATTAATTACATTTTCAGTAGCGGTACGTTTATACTCAAAGATTACAGGACAATAATTTTCATCTATTCCGATACTGTCGATTCTGCCACCATTTGATGTAATATATTCAGTTTTTAAAAATGTAACACCAAAAAAAGTTGACATATTTTGTTCTATCAGTTTTTGTAATTCTCTTTCTAATGTAACAGATGAAGCAGGTAGTTCAGTCACTACTCCATCTGTTTTAAATAACTTGATACTGGACATCTAAATAATGCTCCTTCTACTCCACCTCACCCACATATTCCAACTTCACAATCGTTTCCACGTGCCAGGTTTGTGGGAACATGTCTATGGGTTGGATGGCGGTTATTTTGTAACCGAGTGCTTCCAGGTCGCCGAGGTCGCGGGCCAGGGTGGCGGGGTCGCAGGATATCATGATTATTGTTTCGGTGCCGAGTTCTTTTATCATGCTCAGCGCCTGGCGGCCTACACCTTTGCGGGGTGGGTCGACAATCGCGACATCAATTGCGCGTCCCTTGCGCAGCATACGTTGCAGAATAACCTCTACCTTTCCTTCATAGATGGTGACATTGTGAAGGCCGGTGCGTGCCAGGTTATTATCGGCATCGCGGATTGCTCCCGGGTGTTCTTCTATGCCAAATGAGCGGTTTGCGCCGCGGGCAAGTGGCAACAGGAAGGTGCCAACACCACAATACAGGTCGGCAAATAGCTTTTCTTTCATGTCGCCGGCATATTCACGGGAAATTTCCAGCATTTTAACAGCCTGTTCAATATTCACCTGGAAAAATGATTCTGCTGAAACAAGGAAGGATTCATCACCCAACTGTTGAGTGAATTTCAGTTGTCCTTCCAATGGCAACGCGAAAGTACGACGAACTACTGATTTTCCGCGTACCTGTGACCAGAGTATCCCGGCGATATTGGGTATTTCCTCGCGAAGATATTTAGCCGCACTGGCAAGTTCATCGCTTTTTTCCCAACAAACCATTATTATCATTGCTTCATTGTTGTGTGGTGCAATCCTGATAATTAGTTGTGCCAACGGTATATTAAATTTTTCTACGGCATTTTCTACTGCCTGTAAAATTTTATTGTTTAACGGGTGTTGAATGGGGCAATCATCAACTGGCAGAAAACCGCTATCTTCATCAATGTGGTAACCCAGGCGAATTTTACCGTCGATTTTTCCGGCAATGAACTCCGCCTTGTTGCGGTAATTCCATGGATTTTCCATGCCGATGGGTTCATTGATGGTAAAATCGCTGATGCGGCCTATACGTTGCAGGCTATCAGCAATGAAACTTTTCTTTGCCTCTAACTGTGCAGTGTAATTAATATGTTGCAGTTGGCATCCGGCGCATTTTCCATAATGCGGGCACGGTGGTGCTACTCTATCCGGAGAAGGCTTTATCAAATTGATGATTTTTGCCTTGCCATAACTGCGGCTAATGCGGGTTACTTCAACTTCTGCTTCTTCACCGGTGGCGGTGTAGGGGATAAACAGTGTGAAACCGTCGGGGTGGGCGACACCATCGCCGCCGGCGGCAATAGAGTCGATTGTTACAGTCAGGCGGTCGCCTGGCTCAAAAGTGCGTTGCGGGGGTTCGTCGCTTGCCATGATATGTTGTCTTAGCTCCTGTTGAACTTATTTTATCACAAAATAAGCAAATAGGCGGGGCATATTGTAAAATAAATGCCCCGCCATTGATTTATGTGGTATTTCGCTTATTTCAAGTTGTAAAACGCGCTCATGCCGGCGAAGAGAGCGGATGAACCTAACTCTTCTTCAATGCGGAGCAACTGGTTATATTTTGCTACGCGGTCGGTGCGGCTTGGTGCGCCGGTCTTGATTTGGCCACAGTTAGTGGCAACGGCCAGGTCGGCAATGGTTGCATCTTCGGTTTCGCCGGAACGATGTGAAGAGATAGCGGTGTAATTTGCGCGCTTTGCCATTTCAATTGCGGCCAGGGTTTCGGTCATGCTGCCAATCTGGTTAACTTTAATCAGGATAGAGTTGGCCAGACCTTTTTCGATGCCCATGTTAAGACGGTCGGTGTTGGTGACAAACAGGTCGTCGCCGACTAACTGAACTTTCTTGCCCAGGGTATCGGTTAACA
This sequence comes from uncultured bacterium, assembly GCA_964573385.1. Classification (GTDB taxonomy): domain Bacteria; phylum Armatimonadota; class Hebobacteria; order CAIYQO01; family CAIYQO01; genus JBAXQQ01. The sequence continues at coordinate 20,126 of CAZNLA010000011.1, read as the reverse complement.
GTTTCCAACCGTCAAAGTCATCTTCGCTCATACCATCTTCCAAACTGATGATTGGGTAGTTAGCTGCCAGGTCGGCCCAGAACTCTACCATCTGTTCGCTGGTTTTGAACATGTTTGATTTCCAGAAATAATACTGGCCTTCTTTGCCGGCTTTTTTGCCTTCTTCATAAAGTTCGGTGGTGGCAGGGTCCATAGCGATGCGAATCTGGTCGCCAGGTATGTAGCCAGCCTTGTTGATGGCTTCCATGATTACGTCCAGGGCTTCCTGGTTGCTCTTCAGGTTCGGTGCATATCCGCCTTCGTCGCCAACTGAAGTGCTGTAGCCTTTTGATTTCAGCACGCCCTTCAGGGTATGGAAGATTTCAGCGCCCCAGCGCAGGCATTCGGAGAATGATTCAGCGCCAACCGGCATAATCATGAATTCCTGCAGGTCAACGGAGTTGTCAGCGTGCTTACCGCCGTTGATGATGTTCATCATCGGTACTGGCAATGTGCGGGCTGATACGCCGCCGATATATTTGTACAGGGGCATGCCCAATGAAGCGGCAGCGGCTTTTGAAACAGCCATTGATACGCCGAGGATAGCGTTTGCGCCCAGGTTGCCCTTGTTATGGGTTCCATCGAGTTCAATCATTAATTCGTCGATTTCTACCTGTTCGCAAGCTTCCATACCTTCTATTTCCAATGCTAATACTTCGTTGATGTTATTAACAGCTTTGGAAACGCCGAGGCCGCGGTAACGCTCTTTGTCGCCATCGCGCAACTCTACAGCTTCGTATTGACCGGTGGATGCACCGGACGGAACAGCAGCACGGCCAAGGGTGCCGTCTTCTAATACCACGTCGACTTCAACAGTCGGGTTGCCGCGGGAGTCAAGAATCTCGCGCGCCAAAACTTGTTCAATAATCACTGGATTTCCCCTTTAAAATGTAACTTAACGCCTCGCAGCGTTGAAAACAAAAATCAGGCACAATTTGCCCCGTGTTATTATATCAAATTTATTGGGGAAGTAATAGCGATGAAGTTTTCATTAATTTAAAACAATATGATTTTGATAGATTTTGAAAATTATCAGTTCTTGTATTAATATCATATATATCCTATAATATTTTAACAAAGTCATATTTGAATCATTAAAACTATATTTAGGTGTGGAATTATGTTTAAAAACGCAATTTTAATATTCTTTTTTTTCATTACAACATTATGTTTTGCTGAAAAAATTGATAAAATTACTATCATATCTCCAGTAAATAATAAAAACTTAAAAGGAAAATCATTATTTATAAAATCAAAAATATTGAATTATTCTATTGTAAAGCGAATTTATGTAACTGCAGTATTGTCATATCCCGGTGGTTCAGTTGAAAAAATATCATTATCAGATAATGGTATTATTGATGGTGATAAACCTGAAGATGGAGTTTTTTGTGGTTCAATTGAAAATATGCGTGTTCCAGGTGATTATTCAATCAAAGTTAAAGCCTGGGTAAATGGCTTTGAAATATACAGTAAACCTGTAAAGTTTACTTTTATGCCAGAACAATCAGTAACCATATTAGAACCTAAAAAATATTCAACGGATAACCTACATATTATTTCTGTTATATTTTTTTCATTAATCTTACTCCTGATTTTTATTTTTTTAGCAAAAAATAAAAAAGAAAATAAAAAGATGGATATCCAGGAGTTAGCTATACCGGGTATAGATAATGTGTCTAATGAAATCCGAAGATTACATACTGAACTGGAGATTATAACTGAAGCCATACAAAAAAATGAAAAGGCAACTCCAACAGAAACATTTATACCAGATATGGAAAATATAACTAAAGAAATCCGAAGATTGCGTACAGAACTGGGTATTGTATCTGGAGTTATACAAGATAATAATGAGGTAATTAATAATCATTTATCAAATATTGATACACAAAAAAATCAATCTGCAAATACTGGTAATATCTATGATATGCGAGTAGAATTAGAATCAATGAAAAATGTTGTTGAATCCTGGAAAGAGATGGCTATAGAATATTTTGAAACTTTAGAACGTGGCATTGAAGAATATGGTGTAGAAGATACTCGGGGTAAGGCACTTTTGCGGGATGCATCGATTTTTGCGAGATTTTGTGAATCGCGTGGACTTGAACGTATTAACGCGCAACCTGGAGATATTCTTGTTGAAGGTTTTTTTCAAGTTATAGATGAAGAACTTACAAATGTGGTGCAATCCGGAACAATATTTATATGCAAAGAATGGGGATATCGCTCCGGAACTAATGTTTACAAACGTGCTAAGGTAATATTAGCCAAAGCCATTAATGAATAAATATATCAAAAAAAGAAAAGAAGAAAAAATGTCGGATTTCGCTATAGGTATATATTTGGGAAGATCCACTTCAGCAGTGGTTGCTTATTTTAAAGATGGTCATATGGAAGCTATCTGTGATAGTGATACAAAATCACCCATAATTCCTTCTTTAATAGCTGTTAATAAAAAAGGGAAATTACTTATTGGTGAATCAGCACGTGATTTTGTTGATCTTCCAGGGCATGGGGTTCGTGAAGTACAACGTAAAATGGGAACAGGAGAAAAAATCTTTCTTGGTGAACAGGAATATTCTGCTGAAGGACTGTCTGCATTAATACTATCGAAATTAAAAGAAAATGCTGAAATTCGATTGGGAGAATCAATAACTGATGTGGTATTATCTGTTCCTGCTAACTTTAATGATGCTGCAAAACAGGCAACTCTACACGCGGCAGAGATTGCAGGTTTAAATGTTGTCTATTTGATAAACGAATCTACAGCGGCGGCTCTTGCATTTGGTATAAAAAATATTGACTTAGAAGCACAAATTGTTGTATTTGATTTTGGTGGTGGTACACTTGATGTTACAACACTTGAAATGATGGAAGGTGTTTTAGAGGTTAAGAGCAGTTATGGTGATACATCATTAGGTGGTAAAGACTTTGATGAAGCAATGATGGAACTGGTATTAAACAAATTTTTCGAGCAAAATGAAACTGCGTCAATTATTAATCAGTCAAAAAATAGATTTAAAGAACTTTCAGAAAAAGCCAAGATAGCACTTTCTACTCAAGATAGTTATGATGTTTACATTCCATGTTTCACTCAAATCAATGGTGAAGTAGTTGACCTTGATGTTGAAATTACACGTTCAGAATTTGAAGAAAAAGTAACACCATTACTTGAAAGAGCCCGGGAATGTCTTAAACGCGCTTTAGAAGGTGGCAAATTTAAACCGAGTTCTATTGACAAGATTCTATTAGTTGGTGGTACTACCTATATGCCATGTGTAAGAAACCTTGTTAGTGAATTTTTCGGTAAAGAAGTAAAGTTAGAAGTAGACCCGGATATGGCGGTAGCGTATGGTGCTTCAATAAAAGCAGGTATGGAAAAAGTATTTATGAATACTAAAAATAATAAAAGCAAATGTAGCACATCATTAAGAAATAACTAATAATGTGAAATTAAAACTAATGTTCATAAACGTGCCAAGGTAATATTAGCCAAAGCCATTAATGAATAAATATATCAAAAAATAAAAAGGAGAAAAAATGTCAGATTTCGCTATAGGTATAGATTTAGGAACCTCCACTTCAGAAGTGGTTGCTTATTTTGAAGATGGTCGTATGGAAGCTATCTGTGATAGTGATACAAAATCACCCATAATTCCTTCTTTAATAGCTGTTAATAAAAAAGGGAAATTATTAATTGGTGAATCAGCACGTGATTTTGTTGATTTGGCAGGGCATGGGGTTCGTGAAGTAAAACGCAAAATGGGAACAGGAGAAAAAATCCTTCTTGGTGAACAGGAATATTCTGCTGAAGGACTGTCTGCATTAATACTAACGAAATTAAAAGAAAATGCTGAAGTTCGATTGGGAGAACCAATAACTGACGTGGTATTATCTGTTCCTGCTAACTTTAATGATGCTGCAAAGCAAGCAACTCTACACGCGGCAGAGATTGCAGGTTTAAATGTTGTCTATCTGATAAACGAACCTACAGCGGCGGCTCTTGCATTTGGTATAAAAAATATTGACTTAGAAGCACAAATTGTTGTATTTGATTTTGGTGGTGGTACACTTGATGTCACGACTCTTGAAATGATGGAAGGTGTTTTAGAGGTTAAAAGTAGTTATGGTGATACAACATTAGGTGGTAAAGACTTTGATGAAGCAATGATGGAATTGATCTTAAATAAATTTTTCGAGCAAAATGAAATTGTTTCAATTAATGATTTGCCAAAAGGTAAATTAAAAGCATCTGCAGAAAAAGCCAAGATAGCACTTTCTAAACAAGATAGTTGTGATGTTTACATTCCATTGTTCGCTCAAATCAATGGTGAAGTAGTTGACCTTGATGTTGAAATTACACGTTCAGAATTTGAAGAAAAAGTAACACCATTACTTGAAAGAGCCCGGGAATGTCTTAAACGCGCTTTAGAAGGTGGCAAATTTAAACCGAGTTCTATTGACAAGATTCTATTAGTTGGTGGTACTACCTATATGCCATGTGTAAGAAACCTTGTTAGTGAATTTTTCGGTAAAGAAGTAAAGTTAGAAGTAGACCCGGATATGGCGGTAGCGTATGGTGCTTCAATAAAAGCAGGCATGGAAAAAGAATTTAAAATTAATAGAAACAGTAATAACAGTCAAAACGGCCTGTTATTTACTGATGTATGTCCGATGGGAATAGGTATTAATGTAATACTACGTGATGAGTTTGATGAACAAATGTATTATAAATCACTAATAAAACCAAACACCTTAATACCTTATAATAAAGAATATTTATTTAGTTTATTAACTCCATCTCAGGATGCTGTTCATTTTAATGTATTTCAAACTCATTTGACAGATGAATCAGTTCTACTAGAACAAGGTCTATCAAGAAAACTTATTGAAGGTATCGGTATGTCTGGTACAATAAATGATATCCCACCATCGGAAACTGATGAACCACATCCTGTAAAAATATTATTTGGATATGATATAAATGGTATGATTACATTACATGTAGAAATCACAGGTACAGATAAAATTACAAATATTGAGTTTAATCATAGTAAATATCGAATGGATGCAGAAGATATTGCAGAAGCACGAAGGAAGAATAAAGAATTATTTGAAAATTCGGATAACTCTTTAATAAAGAATGAAGATATTGAAATAGATGTTCTTAAAGAGGAGGAAGAATCAATTATTTCAAACTGGGAATATCATCCAAGAGCAAAACAATACATCCCATTATTTAATCGTGCTGAAAAAATGATATCTGAACATCCAGAATATGAAGTTAGGCTAGTTGAAACTATTAATGGATTAAAAAAAGCTTTAGCTAATGACGATAAAATTTCTATAGATAAATTTGCAGATGATTTGACTGATTTGATATTTGATATAATGGATTAACATTACATAAGGATATCACCGATGGCATTTGAATATTATGAGTTTATTGGATTAGAAATGGATGCATCTCGGGAAGAAATAAATCGAGCATGTAAAAAAAGACTTCGATTGATTCATCCAAAAGATAATGATAATCTAGCATATTTGAATAAAATTAAAGAGACCTTACTTGATGAGTCTAAAAGGTCTCAATATGATTTTGAACAAAAAGATGAAGATGATGACGAAGAAGGGGAAGAGAATGAAGATGATGACGAAGAAGGGGAAGAGAATGAAGATGAAGATGAGGATGAGAATGATGATGAAGAGGAAGATAATAGAAATATTAGGTTATGGTGTGAATTAGGTGATAAATATTTTTATGGTGAAGAAGGAATTAGCCAAAATTATAAACAAGCGTTTGAATGGTATGAAAAAGCTGCAATACAAGGAAATGCGTATGCGCAAGATAAGCTCGGAGAAATGTATAGATATGGTTATGGTGTAATAAAAAATTATACCAAAGCACTTGAATGGTACAAAAAGGCTGCAGAACAAGGAGTTTGTAGTTCCCAAAACATTATAGGTAATTACTATTTCTACGGTAGAGTTATAAAACAAAATTATGCTGAAGCAATAATATGGTATAGAAAAGCAGCAGAACAAGGACATTTAGACGCACAGAACAAACTTGGCTATATGCACGAATGTGGTTATGGTGTAACAACAGATTATAAAGAAGCTATCAAATGGTATAAAATAGCAGCAGAACAAGGATATGCAAAAGCACAACGTGCACTTGGAGAAATGTATGAAAGAGGAAGTGGGACTGTTAAAAATTATACAGAGGCATATAAATGGTATAAAATAGCAGCTGAATCAGGAGATGATAAAGCCCAGTGTAATCTTGGATATTTGTATCAAAAAGGTTATGGTGTTAGTATCGATTATGTGCAATCTGTTTATTGGTATCAAAAAGCAGCATTGCAGAAGAATTTAATTGCGCAAAACAACCTTGGATACATGTATGAATATGGTTATGGTGTAACAATAGATTATAAAGAAGCATTTAAATGGTATAAAAAAGCAGCAGAAAATGGTTTTGATTTTGCACAGAATAATTTAGGAAATATGTATAAATATGGAAGAGGGGTAAATATTAACCATGTAGAAGCAGAAAAATGGTATAAAAAAGCCGCTGAACAGGGAAATAAACTTGCTATTGGTAATCTAAGCAATTTAAGAAAATAGATGTAAATATTCAGAGGATAATAAATGAATATTCATGATTTAAAATTAAAGTTACAGTTATATTTAACAGAAATATATGGTAAAGATGCTCAATTCCGTGATGGTCAGTTAGAAGCTATTCTTGCTGTATTCTCAGGACGAAGAACATTAGTCGTAGAAAAGACAGGCTGGGGTAAAAGCCTGGTTTATTTTCTTGCGACAAAAATTATGCGTGAAAATTACAACGGAATTACCATAGTAGTCAGTCCATTACTTTCGCTGATGAATAACCAACAGGAAGCCGCTACTAAAATTGGTTTAAAAACGACTTTCATCAATTACACAATCAAGGGTGAACTAAGAACTGAAATTATAAAAAATATAGTAAAAAACAGATTCGATGTCCTTTTTATTACACCAGAGACTTTGTTATCCGAAGACATTCAGCAAAAACTAATCCCACTGATGAATATTGGCTTGCTTGTAATTGATGAAGCCCATTGCATATCTGATTGGGGTCATGATTTTCGCCTTGATTACACAAAATTAATTCGTGTTATTAAAAATTTACCACCGAATGTTCCAATTCTGGCAACTACTGCTACCGCCAATGATAGAGTAATTGAAGATATAAAATCTCAATTTGGAAATGATGTTGAGATTATTCGGGGAAATCTGACGCGGGAATCTATTCATATACAAATAATTGAGTTAGAGAATCAAGCGGATAGATATGCATGGATATCCGAAAATATTCATAAATTGCCGGGTAGCGGAATTATTTATTGTTTGACAGTATCAAGTTGTAATCACTTGGCTGAATATTTAATTAAATGTGGCATAAATGCATACTGTTATCATGCAGATTTAGAAGAAGAAGAAGCAATTGCAAGAGAGAAAATGCTGCAAAACAATCAAATAAAAGTATTAGTCGCAACAGTAAAACTTGGTATGGGTTACGATAAAGATGATATTGGATTTGTTATACATTTTCAGAAACCGGGTAATGTGGTGTCTTATTATCAGCAAATTGGAAGAGCAGGGAGAAATATTCCGGTGTCTTATGCTATTTTACTTTGCGGTAAGGAAGATGATGATATAAACAACTATTTTATTGAATCAGCTTTTCCAACAATAAATGAAATGTCCGGAATTATTGATATTCTTAAAGAAAATGGTGGGATGAGTAAAACATTTATTTTAAGAGAATTGAATATAAAATATAACAGGTTAGAGAAAGCATTGGGGTTTTTAGAAAAATATGGTGATATTTATTATGACAATGGGAAATATTATAAAACATCAAGAGCTTTTATTCCCAATATCCAATTAATCGAAAAAATTACCGCTATACGAAGAAGTGAATTAATGGCAATGAATGAGTATATAAAAATAAAAGATTGTTATATGCAATATATTGCCCGTAAATTAGATGACCATAATGCGAAAAGATGTGGCAAATGTGCAAATTGTATTGATGCACCGGAGTTCAGCAATATAATAGACGAGATAAATGTAGCAAATGCCAGAACATTTATTAAAAATAAGTTAATGATGTTGGAGCACAGGCGACAATGGGCAAATGGTTTGAAAGTTGATAATGCACTGCGTATTCAGGAGCATTTTCAGTCAGAAGATATTATTTGCTTAAGTAGTTATGGCGACTCTGGTTGGGGTACAATTGTAAGAGAAGGCAAATACAGACAAAATCGATTTGATGATATTCTTGTTGATGCGACTGTGAAAATATGGAAAGATAAAATTTTAGAATATGATATAAAATACGTGGTTCCTGTTCCATCATTGCGGCATACGGTTTTAGTAGCAGATTTTGCCAGAAGAGTTGCTGAAAAATTAAAAATAAAATATGTGGAAGCTATTTCGAAAACTGTTGATGTCCCGGCACAAAAAAAGATGGAAAATTCGTTTTTTCAGTGTAAAAACACCATTGGATGTTTTGTGGTTAATACAAATTTAAGCGGAAATATCTTGTTAATTGACGATATGGTTGATTCAAAATGGACATTAACAAGTTGTGCTTATATACTTAGAAAAACTGGTGGTGGCAAGGTGTATCCTTTTGCGCTTGCCAATACACGTCAGTCTGAGGCGGAGGGTTAAATATGGATTATACAAATAATTCAATGGCAATAATATTATTGTGCAGTCATTTGCAACTGAATAATAACACCATACCATTTGAACCTAAAGAATGGAATGATATTATGTTGCGGTTGAAGACTAATAAAATGTATCCTGAAGATATCCTGGAATTGTCGGTCAATGATTTTAAGAGCATATTAAATTTTGATGACAATCTTATAGAGAGAATTAAACAGTTATTAAGTAGAAGTGGCAGTATCTCATTTGAACTCGAAAAATTGTGGAACAGAAATATCGGCATAATAACATCTGCGGATAACAACTACCCGAAATTAATTAAACAAAAACTGATATTAAATCACCCGCCGCTTTTTTATTATACCGGAGAGTTGAAATTGCTTGATAATGAAGGAATCGCAATTGTAGGATCGAGAAATATTGATAATGCTGCTATAGAATTCACCAAAGATTTAGTTGAAAATGCTGTAGAAAATGATTACATGGTAATAAGTGGTGGCGCCAGAGGAATTGATAATACTTCTGAAGGGGCAGCATTAGGTTGCGGAGGTAAAGTTATATCAATATTATCTGACTCACTCGGTACTAAAATAAAAAACAGAGATGTTATTGAATATATTGAAGACGGTCGACTGTTGCTATTATCCGCGACTAATCCCAGTGCCGGATTTTCTGTCGGTTTTGCAATGGGCAGAAACAAATATGTTTACACATCATCAGTTGCCGCATTTGTTATATCATCTGACTATGATAAAGGTGGTACATGGGCAGGCGCAACAGAGAACTTGAAAAATGGCTGGGTTCCTACTTTTGTCAGAAAAGTTGAGTATCTGAAAGGTAATATGGAGTTGATAAAAAAAGGGGCAATTGCTATTGAAAATATTGATTTCGAGAATATAATTAATAAAATATCAAATAACAAACTTCTGCCGTCTCAACCGGTGATAATAAAGAAAAAAGATTTAAACGTACAATTATCGTTGGGCCTGTGACATACATAACCCAAATAAATTGGAGAAGTTTTCAGGTGTGGTCACTTCGACAAGTTCAGTGACCGTAATTAAATCATGACTTTTTTTGTACGGATTTCGTTGCTAATGGCCTAAAACAAAGAACCAATATACCCCCATTTATCAGAACAAAGATGACAGAATTGTTTCTAATAATGTATATTTATTTATTCTTGGTAAATATCAAACAACTGGTCAGGGAGATATCATGTTAATGTGGCGAAATATTGCAGCATTTTGGCTGTTTTTAACTGTCTGCGGTTTTTTATTCGCAGCCGAATTACCGCGTGCTTTCACTATTGATGATATTGATTTATCTCAATGCGCCTCTTTTTCTGACGGAGTAAAAGTTAACACGCCTAGCGAGGATAATTTGAAAGCCGCTTTTATTACCGGGAATACCAAAGAAACATGGGCAACCGGAGAAAGAGCCGGAAAAACCAGACATTTTCTTATTACATTTAAACAACCTATTGAAGTGGGCACCATTTATTCAGCAGACTATACCGGTCCGGTTAAACGAACTCTGCAGCCATTAGGTGGCAACTATATAAGCCTGCTTAAATCGACATCACCATTGCCATGCGATGCAAACAAAGAAGACCAATGGAATATTTTACCTGCGGGTGATATAAAGATATTGCCGTCAGGCACAAAAGTACGGGCTATACGTTTTACCATGATATTCCCCGGTGAGTCATGGGGTGCAACCTGGACATTTGACTGGAATGCTAAATTAACTGCTTCTATGTGGTTTAAAGACCGTTATTTTAATTCGCTGTTAACCGGTGGTAGCAAAAAATCCAGCACATTAAACACAACACAAACCATGTGGATGGCATGGAACGACATAAAAAATATTTCTGCTATTATTGCAGCCAATACCCCGGTATATCGCGTTGATATATTAAAAGAAACAACTACTCGCCATGCTTTGGTTGCTATTGAGTCTGATTGGGCAAAAACCAAAGAATCCATTACACAGGGAACCTCTTTATATACCTTCCCTGAGCCTATAAATACTAAGGGGATACGTCTGATTGGTCCAATGATTAATCGTCCTGAACCTTCATTCGGAAAAATAATCCCTTTAACCTTATTAGCTGCAAACCAGGATCCACCCAGTTTATTACCTTTACCGGCACCAGTAAAATTGAAATACAATATGCCGTTTGATGGTTTTAGTGCTGTCGAAATTATGGATAAAAAAACCGGCAAACGGGTGCGGCGGTTAATAGCAGAAAACGCCAGAGAAAAAGGCGAGACCATTGAATCATGGGATTTGTTGGATGACAAGGGAGATTATATAACCCCCGGCGACTATACATGGAAGGGAATAGTGCGACCACCATTTAAATTAACTTACGAATTAACTGCCAATAATGCCGGTCAACCGGGATGGTGGGCGCCAATACCGGGCAAAGGTGGCGGTGGTTGGTTGGCTGACCATGGTGCGCCTAACTGCGCTGCCGCGCAGGAAAATATGATGTGGTTTGGGTCATGGGTATGTGAAAATGGTCATGCTGCCATAGCAACTGACCTTGAAGGCAATAAACTTTGGGGTACGCATTCGCTTTCATGGGGGTTCCGCGGACCTAACCGTATTGCAGTTGATGAACGTTGCGCTTATTTGACAACTGATACGATAATTTCTCGTGTTGACCCCAAACGTGACTTTTTACTGCGTCAATTATATACTTTCACCCCCACCGAAACCTTGCCATGGAACGGTAGCGATTATGATTGTACTTACAAACGCGGTGGCGTGGCAGCAAAAGATGGCAAACTGTATTATGCAGTAAATACCCCGCCAAAATCATGGCTATGCCCATCATTTGCATCTGAAGTAATCGACCCTTCCCGTTGCCAGCCGGTAGTTTTTTTAAGAAAAGGCAAGGGTTCCCGAGCTGCTCGTGCTGATAAGAATTACGCCGAGAGTGAATATGACGAGTTAATGCAACTGTATTCTTGTTTTCTTACCGAGAAAACACCAACGATAACCAAGACTATGGCTGACACCGGAATCCCTAATTCAACCCAGGGTGGTTTGGGTGACGCACCAACAAGTGGTAAGCTGCCTAACTCAGTAGTTGTAGCATTTAAAAAACCGATTGCAGTAGGCTCAATTCTAATCCCTGACAGCAAAATTGCCGTTTATGCATTAAAGAAAGGTGAAAAAGTTGCTCCTCCAGGAACTGATGATATCGCAGATATTGACTTGGGTGGTGGCGGTGGAGATGCCGAAGATAATCCGGCAGATAATGAAGCAGAACGATGGATATTGCTGAAAAATGTAGGTGAACCAGGCAAACCGGGAATAGCATTGGCGCCGGAAGGTGGGTTATACACTGAAGGATTACGGTATAAAGTAAAGCGACTGGCATATTCGCAGGTTATGGCGCACAGAATGGAAAATATCGCAACAACTGGTGAAATAATATTTAACGAAGGAAAACTAACACCACAAGGTGGATGGTCGGTTACCCGGGAAACAAGTTCGTTTAATAAAGTAAATCCGGCTATTGCCGCATTAGTGTGGGATAAAGAACAACAGGTACGCGGGATATCACTGACATACCCGGTATTAAGCACCAGTTATGTTGAAATATGGGCAGGAACAGATAAAGATGACCCCAAAAAGTCATTAACTGATGACAGCAAGTGGAAGATAGCAGGAACTATTGAACCGATAAAATTCAATGGTTATTATCCGCAGGTGCCAACAGTACGCAGTATAGATTTTGGCGGTGAAAAAGCGATACGGGCGATTCGTATAAGATTTGTTGATTGTGGCGGAGACAAAACCGCAGGATTCCAATCTATAATCGCATTTCGTTCATTAGGTAATGATATCACTGATTTGCCGGAAGTTTTGAATGAAAGAATTACTGTATTTGAAATACCAGGTGTTGATGATGACAAGAGTGATCTTAAAATATTGAAGCATATTAAATTGCGCCGTCCAAATAACCTGGCATTTGCCCCGGATGGCACTTTATATTGTGTATCAGACGGCAAAGTGGTGACAGTACCACTTAATGAAGGTGATACGTCAAAAGTTGTTATTACAGCCGACAAACTGGCAGAACCAGGCAGTATTACTTTTGATAAAGATGGTTTGATTTATGTTGTTGATGATGGACCAAAGGTTATAAAGATATTTGATATAAAAACAGGAATATTAGTCCGTACCGTTGGTACCCCTGGTGGTCAACAATTGGGCAAATGGGATCCAGCGCGCATGGATTTGCCGGCACAGGTAGCAGTTGATAAAAATAACCGCATCTGGGTAGCGGATTTTTCTTACCAACCGAAACGAATTATGCGTTTTAACGATAAAGGTTTACCAGACAAATGGTTCCTGGGACCAACACAATATGGTGGTGGTGGGTGGATGGATGAAGGAAACCATAATGTAGTGAATTATAACGGAATGAAATTTGTCATTGATTGGAAAACCAGCACATGGAAATTAGATAGCCTTATATACCGTCCGGGTGACAAATCATCATTAGGTACTGTAATGCCAGATCGTGTAGTCTATTATAAAAATCATCGTTATCTGGTAGGCCCGGCATTAGCACATGACAGCACTGCGGTAATTTGCGAGGAACGTAATAATGTTGCCATACCTATGGCTGCAATAGGGTCGTTGGATAGTTGGACTGATATTGACACCAGACAGGACCTGCGCGAGGCATTCGGATCTATGGATAGAACAGTTACCGGATTCTGCTGGTATGACAAAAATGGTAATGGCAAACCAGAAGCAAATGAAGTGCAGACTTTCCCTTCCGGCAGTCGGGTAGGATGGAACGTCGGTGAAGATTTGACTTTCATCAGTACAGGTCTACGGTTGCGGCCAACAGCAATAATGCCAAATGGTGTACCAATTTATGACATTGAAAAGCTGGAAAACTTCAACACTTTCACTCATGGTGCTGGTGCGCGTACGCAAAATGTTTGGGGTACTGCAGATGGTCGATCATTCATTATCGGTACTCGTTTAGTAGCAGCAGATGGCAAAACTCAATTGTGGGAATATTACAATGAATTCGCAAAACATGATGGATTTTACAATAGTGGTTTTGGTTATAATCGTCCAGCAGGCGTATTGAACCAGGAACATAAACCAGTAGGACATATAATTGTTGGCAAAGAGGAATATTTTGTTACCAATACCGACCAGGGCGACTGGATGTGTTACACCGGCGATGGAATGCTTGTCGGTAGTATATTTGGCGGTCCCACCGGGTATGGTTTACGCAGATGGACTATGCCGGAATGGGAACCGGGGAAAGTTGATTTATCTGATGTTCGCCTACCGCAGGAACATTACCAGGGATGTATAGTGAAAGCTGAAAATGGTGTAGTTTACGCAGTAGCCGGCCATAACCACATGAGTATTGTAAAAGTAGAAGGTTTAGAGCAATTACAGCGATTAAATGGTGAAATTAGTATAACTGTTGATGATATTAATAAAACTCAGGCATGGACTCTACAGCGCGCCATGCAGGATCGAGAACGGCAGGAACCGAAAGTAGCAAAAATTCCTAACGTTGAAAAACCGATGAATATCAGCGGCAGTCTGGAAGATTGGCCGTCAGAAATATTTGTACCTGTTCGTGAATTTTGGAAGTTAAGCCTGACATCAAGAGACTTTGTCACTGATGCTGCTGGTGCCATGGCATACGACTTTGATAATTTATACATTGCTGCGAAGATAATAGACAGTTCACCATTTAAAAATGCTGCCGACAACCCAACAATGATGTTTAAAGGTGGTGATGCTGTCGATGTAACGTTAGGACTAGACCCAAAGGCGGATCCTAAACGTACAATGGCAGTTGCAGGTGATATAAGAATACTAATCGGGGTGGTACGTGGCAAACCAACAGCGGTGTTATATAGACCGGTAGACCCAACAGCTCCGGTTGGCAAACATGCCAAGTTCACCTCGCCAGTAGGTCAATCTTTGATGGATCGGGTCGAAGTGATACCAGATGCGAAAATAGCAATTTCATCTGAACCTGTTAAAGATAGTGCTCCATGGGCAATAATCGAAGTAGCTATTCCCTGGACATCGTTAGGATTCCCCGCACCTGAATCAGGCACAAAATTACGGGGAGACATCGGTTTTCTCGAAAGCGACCCCAACGGAGTCAGCACCATTAATCGCATCTACTGGTCCGGCAAAACCCAAACCGTAGTTTGCGATATCCCATCCGAAGCCAGATTAACACCATCATTATGGGGAGAACTATATTTCCAGGATCAGGACAAATCAATACGGTTCAGTACCGATGAACCGGAAGACCCTGAATGAAGGTTGGGTAAATTAAAAATTAAAAATGCAAAATTAAAAATTGTGGTTACAATAGAAAGACTGGTAACAGAATTTGTCACTGCTATGGGAACCGGGCTGCGACCCTGTTCCACACAGTGACCAATTCTGTTATCAGTCTTTCTTTTTGTGTCTATAAATAAGCTTGAAAAAATAATTTTTAATTTTGAATTTTACATTTTCAATTATAAAAAACTCTCAGTGCATCTCTATGTAACCATATAATTAAAAACTCCATTTTTTTCAAAACGTCATCAAAATACCAAGAAATCTTCATTTTTTTCAAAATATTTTAAAAAAAGTTAAAAAAAGATAAATATTTGTGTTTTATCATATCACGATATGGTAATATAGATATACGAGATTTCCATCATATATAAAGAAAGAGGTAAAAACATGTCTATTTTAATTAATGTCGCGCGATGTCCACAGAATCACCCTTGCCCAATGGTAAGGACATGTCCGGTAGGTGCTATAACACAGCAAGGTTATAAGGCGCCAACCATTGATAAGGAAAAATGCATTGACTGCGGGAAATGCGTTAAGGGGTGCCCGATGGGTGCGTTTACACAGGAGAAGTAAGAACCACTGAGACGCGTAACTCACCGGTTAAATAGAAAAGATGTTATGCAAAGGTCTATAAACTGTCCATTAAATATTAGCATTATACAAGGAGAAAATAAGGTGAATAAACTATTCAAAAAATCATTGTTTGTCGGCATTCCGGTTATTATTGTTATCTCGATAATAATAACTATTGCAAGCGCACCACGTAAAAAGGCTGAAGGAGAGATTGCACCACCGAAGGCATTATCCGCGCGGGTCATAACTATTCATAAACAGAATACCCCTATGACGCAAGATATCCCCGGTTCTGTAGTCGCTATCCAGCACGCCGAATTATCTGCAAAGGTAATGAGCAGAATATCCGCGGTGTATGTAAAGGAAGGCGACCATGTTGTGAAAGGTCAATTGCTGGTAAAACTGGAAGCTAATGATTTAAACGCAAATGTGCAACAGGCCGATGCCGGACTGCAAAACGCGGAAGCATCATACCAACAGGCAAAGACCGGTTATGTAATGCAGAAAACGCAGTCATCTGTGATGATTCAACAGGCACAGTCTGCATTGGAACAGGCAAAAGCCCAATTGGCAAAGGTAAAACAAGGGCCACGCCCAGAGCAGATTTTACAGGCAGTTGAAGCAGAAAACCGCGCCAAAGCAGGATACGAACAGGCTGTTGCTAACCTTTCTATGATAAAGGAAGGGGCGCGATCGCAGCAAAAACTGCAGGCAGACCAGGGGATTTTAATCGCGCAACAGCGTATTTCTCAGGCCGAATCCGGTTTGGCCTCCGCGAAATCCAATTTAAACAGCGTACAGTCTGATTATAACCGTATGAGTACCCTTTATTCACAGGATATTATTCCCAAACAACGATTAGAGCATTCCGCAGACCAGTTAGAAGCAGCACAGCAATCTGTAAAACAGGCTGAATCTGCAGTCAGTCAGGCGAAATCCGGTTTGGAAATTGCCCGGTCGCAGTCCAGTTTAGTTTATGAAGGTGCGCGCAGTCAGGAAGTTATTGCTGCTGACAGACAGGTTGACCAGGCTAAATCCGCGTGGGAACAGGCAAAACAGGAAACTATTATGGCGAAAAAAGGCAGTCGTTGGGAAGATGTTGAAACCGCTGAGCAAGCAGTCAGACAGGCAGAATCCGGACTTCGTGCTGCCAATGCAGCCAAAGCGAAAGATAGCGTGAGCGAAAAAGATATTGTTAAGGCAAACGCAGGTATTGCCCAGGCGAAAGCAATGGTAAGCAGTGCAAAAACAATGGTTAGTTATACATCAATTTTTGCGCCATTCAGCGGAGTGGTGACCGGCAGAATGGCTGACCCGGGCAACATGGCAATGCCGCAAATGCCGATTATCGCAATTGATGACAGTTCCCTTTACCAGATGGTTGGGCAGGTGCCAGAGCAACAGGCAGCAAAGTTGACAAAAGGTTCACGCGTTATGGTGCTGATTGATTCACTAACAAAAACTGTTCCCGCGACTATAACAGATATAGTGCCAGGCGCAGACCCGATTAGCAGGACACTTAAGGTGAAAGCAAACCTTCCGCCGGTTGCCGGCATTCAGTCAGGATTATTTGGACGAATATCGTTAAGTACCGGCAGTGAATCGATAATTTCTATTCCGGATAGCGCGATAGTTGACCGCAACGGATTAACCGGTGTTTATATCATTGATAAAGCAAATTCAGCCCAATTCACCATCATCACCATTGGCAAAAAGATAAATAACCGCATCGAAGTACTAAGCGGATTACAGGATAACCAGCGAATTATTGCCAACAAGGTTGATGGCATTACTGCCGGATCTGTAATTCGCGCGGAAGGAGAGTAGTTATGAAATCCCCCCTGAAATTAGGATTAGCGGGGTCATTAGCCGCAAAGTTCATTAACAGCAAATTGACACCTATAATTATTGTCGCCGCGTTGATAGCAGGTGTGATGGGAATGCTGGCATTACCGCGGGAGGAAGAACCGCAGATTGTAGTGCCAATGGTAGATATAATGGTTGGGTATCCCGGCGCAACACCAAAAGAAGTAGAAAACAGAGTTGTTAAGCCGTTGGAGAAACTTCTTAATGAAGTGAAAGGTGTTGAATATATCTACAGCACATCAATGCCCGGGCAAGCGATGTTTATTGTACGGTTTTTAGTTAATCAGAACGAGGAAGCCAGTCTGGTTAAGTTATACCACAAGATATCATCACATCCGGAAGCATTGCCACCGGGGGCAACACAACCATTAATAAAATTACGTTCAATTTATGATGTCCCGATGATGGCTCTAACGGTGTGGAGCGAAAAATATTCACCGATGGAGTTGAAGCGCATAGTTAACCAGATGTTGTCTGACGAAATAAAGTCTGTTAAAGAAGTATCAGAAGTTACTGTTATCGGTGGCAGCCAAAGACAAATTCGCGTGGATATTGACCCGGTTGCTATCGCCGGTTACCACCTTTCACCAGGTGCGGTGGCGCAACAGATATCCGGTGCGAACCAGCAATTACAAGCCGGTATGGTGGCAAACGATAACAAGGCAATCGCCATACAATCCGGCAGTTTTCTCGCCAGTGCGGAAGATGTTAAAAATCTGGTGGTTGGCGCAACTAATGGCAACCCGATATATCTGCGCGATGTCGCAAAGGTCGTTGACGGCCCGGAAGACCCTTCGCAATACGTAACTTTGGGAGTTGGCCCGCATGGAAAAATTACCGGCATTGATACCGATAAGTTTCAACCCGGGTCAGAATACAACGCTGTTACCGTATCCATAGCCAAACAAAAAGGCGCCAACGCAATTAATATTTCACACGCCGTGGTTGCAAAGTTAAAAGAAATCGAACGAACATCATTACCCGCGGGTGTGCATATCACCATTACCCGCAATTATGGTGATACCGCAACTGAAAAATCAAATGAACTATTATTCCACATGTTATTGGCGGTTATATCAGTTGTAATTCTAATCGCCTTCGCCCTGGGAATCCGCGAATCAATTGTTGTCGGTTTGGCAGTTCCGGTAACCCTGGCACTGACAATGATGGTATTTTACCTTTTTAATTACACCCTTAACCGCGTAACCCTGTTCGCACTGGTATTCTCTATCGGCATTCTGGTGGATGACGCGATTGTAATTGTTGAAAATATCGCCCGACATTTCCGTTTACCGGAAAACAGAGGAAAATCATTAAAAGATGTTGCCGTTATGGCGGTTGACGAGGTAGGTAACCCCACCATTCTGGCAACATTCGCTGTTATCGCGTCTATTATGCCGATGGCATTTGTGCAGGGATTAATGGGACCATATATGAGCCCGATTCCGGTAGGTGCAACCGCGGCTATGGTATTCTCAATGTTTGTCGCATTCATGATTTCCCCATGGGCAGCCTACCATCTGATGAAAAATCAGAATCCAAAAGAAGGGGAAGAAGAAAAAAATGAACACGCGTATGCCCAGGGACCGGCACGCAGAACCTACGAAAAATTCACCCGGCCATTGCTGGAACAACCGCGTAAAGGTTTAATGTTTATCATCGGACTGGCCATCGCATTGGTGTTAGTAATAATGATGTTCCCCAGCAAAATGGTTATCATGAAAATTCTGCCTTTCGATAACAAAGGCGAGTTCCAGATAATGATAAACGCACCGGAAGGGACGACACTGGAAAGTACCCGTGCTGTGGCAGAAGAGATGGCGGCCTATATAGCAACTATTCCGGAAGTTACCGATTACCAGGTATATGCCGGCACATCCGCGCCATTTAACTTTAATGGTCTGGTTCGCCACTATTATCTGCGCAGTGGCGCAAATGTTGCGGATATTCAGGTTAACATCGGCGATAAAAACAGTCGCAAACGTCCAAGCCATGAAATAGCCAAAATGATACGACCTATAATGAAAGAAATCGCGTTGCGTCATGGTGTGGTGGTACAGATTGCGGAAGTACCGCCGGGACCACCAGTGCTGGCGTCCATAGTTGCAGAAATATATGGAAACGATTACAAGCGACAAAAAGAGATTGGCAGACAGGTACAAAAAATACTTGCGGATACTGATGGTGTGGTTGATGTTGATACCTATATAGAAGAACCGCTACCGGAATATAAGTTTGTTGTGGATAAAGAAAAGGCGGCATTAAGCGGAATTGATACCGCCCAGATAACACAAACCATCGCCATGGCGGTACATGGATACCCGGTGAGCCAGGCGCATATCCCCACCGAACAGGACCCGGTAAGCATTAATCTGCGCATACCTATCGCAAACCGTTCCAGCGTGGAAGGTTTAAGCAGCATACAGTTACAGGCAGCAAATGGCCGGTTAGTGCCAATGTCAGAGATAGTCCGAGTAGAAAAGGTAATGCAGGAAGGTAGCATAGATCGGAAGAGCACACGTCTGAACTCCAGTCACATTCAGAAATCTCGT
>CAZNLA010000010.1:0-33929 GCA_964573385.1 uncultured bacterium | reverse complement strand
ACAGTTATAAAAATTATGGAGATGGCTGGTCTTAACCTTGCGGAAGAAGTGAAGAAGATTAATCATCCGGATCGCGAATCGAGAATGCTGGATTTAAATGATGCCGCATCTGCGTTAACCCATGAGATTTCTCATCGCTGGTCGCAAAAAAAATACGAAATAGTTTTCAGTGCAGATGGCAGTCATTTTATCACATTTGTCCGGGATATTGACACCGGGTTACTCATCCCTTTGGAAGAACGTTCGAAAGGATTTCAGTGGTTTTTCTCCTTTGATATGAACCTGATGTATGAAACCCGGGGTGAATTGCGTAACGCAATAATTCTGTTGGATGAACCGGGATTGCACCTGCATTCTGCTGCCCAGAAAGACCTTCAGAAAAGACTGCGGGAATATGCTGATGATAATCAATTAATATATACAACACATTTGCCATTTATGTTGGATACTGATTGTCTGGATACGGTATGTATTGCGGATGAAGCGTCTGTGGGGTCGCAAATACGCAAATATGAACCCGGTCAGCGTGGTGATGCTGCCGCCGCTTTGCAGGCTTTATTTGCCTTAAATTGGATATCTTCCATGATGCGGGAAGGCAAAATATTATTAATACCCGGACAGGTCGAGGCGGTGCTGTTGCCGGCAATATCCCATTATATGCATAAAAGTGGTAACAAAGGATTGAGTCCGAATATTACGATTATCCCCGCCGGCGAAGGGATATTGAATGCCCTTAATGCAGCGAATATGAATGACAACGCAGTGAAAATTGCTGTGATAATTAATCATCATTCAAATGCTGTCAACGGCATTATTACTATTTCTGAACTATTTAACTTTAATTGCGAAGTTAGTATAGAAGACCTTATTCCCGAAGATATTTATCTGAGCGCGGCAATGACGCATTATTCTATAGTAACATCGAAGGATATGATCCTTGATAATACTTTGCCAATGGTTAAAAGAGTTTCTGGATTTTTAAATGATTATGGGGTCAGCGAGTTTGACCGTGTCGCGATATCAAACTATGTTGCCGCCGAATTATATAATTCTTCAGAATTGCCAGAAGGAACAGTATCAAATTTTGCACGGTTAATTACGCGAATTGAAAATGAGTTACAGTAGGGAAGTTTTCAGTTTTCGGTTTTCAGTTTTCAGTGTTTGTAATGCCGATGGGACAGACACCTTGCTGACTTCGTCACTCGGTGTCAGTCCTTGATTTACGTTCTTCCCCTCTCCTACGGGCTGTGCTTTATACACAAATTGAATGTTTATGGAAAATTAGATGTTTTGATAGAAGATAAATTGTATCGGCCAAAAGGGAGGGGAACTGTCCTCAGTTCCCGCGACGGTATTTGTCGCATAGATAAATAGGTTTTAACGACGAAATAATGTTGTAAATGTCGTATTCTGTAAAAGAAATTGTCGACGTTACGTAGTGTTGTTTTATGCAACCGGTTCTATCGCGGGAGCTGGGGACAGCTCCCCTCCCATTTACCAGCATTTTTATTGAAAAGTGATAATACTATTGTTAAAGATGTGTACAAAGCACAACTCCTACTGGAAGGTGATTGAGGGGTGGGGCTTTGGGAAACTGCAATCTGTAAATAAGGAAAAAATGTAATTCAATTACCATGAAATACCGAAAACTTCAAACTGAAAACTTATATTTGTAACCATTTAGCCATTCGAGTGTCGAAAAATAGACAGAGGTTTATGATGATTTCCTTAATTATCCCCAGTATGAATAAATTGTATTATACTCGTCGTTGTCTGACCAGTTTATTATTAACCCGTGGTGTTGATATTGAGTTTGTGTTAGTTGATAATGGGTCGCAGGATGGTACCGCGGAGTATCTGTTGGAGTTTTGGAAAATTGCGAATGCACAAAACATACCGGTAACGATAATTATTAACGACCGCAATGTTGGGGCTTGTACCGCCCGTAACCAGGCCATCGGTGTGGCAAAAGGCAGCGAAGTCGCTTTTTTGGATAATGATATTGTATTGCGTGATAAAGATTGGCTGGTGAAATTGCGTGACACCCTGTATTCATCAGACGACATTGCTCTGGTAACACCAAAATTGCTTTTCCCTTTCCCGCCATATGCAATAGAACATTGCTCCATCGCCATTTCACCCACCGGCATTGTCGGGTATATTGGTCGTGGTAAAATGAATGACGACCCTCTTTATAATAACCGTATTGACATTCAGGGGTCAGCAAGTGCGTGTGTATTGGTTAAAAAGTCAGTGCTGGATGAAGTAGGTAATTTTGACGAGATATTTAATCCGGTACAATTTGAAGATTTGGACCTGTTTTACCGTATGAAAGAAAAAGGATACCGCCTGGTGTATGAACCCACCGCGGAGATGTATCATTTTGAAAATGTAACCACAGACAATTCACCCACAGTGAACTTTAAATATCAGACTATTAAAAATGGGGTAGTATTTAAAAAACGATGGCGGCATCTATTCACCATTGAAAACGGACCTGCAGATGAAGAATTGCGTTGGGAAGAACTTCCACGTCAGCGAATTGAAGAAATAGGTGATTTGCCGATAAAAGAATGAAGCGAAATATCGTTGAAAAATTTTATTGTCATTCAGTATATTATGGGTAATCAGTATGATTACCCTTCTTTTTATAATAGAACTTTCGTTTAAGGTCACTTCGACAGGCTCAGTGACCGGTCGCTGAGCCTGTCGAAGCGACCATTTTTAAGCAAATTTCTCTTTGAAAACGAAAGTCCTGTTATAATACCATGGCGGTTCATATCAAATACATAATCAGTTACATCAAACTACACAATAAATTCATTTCAGTTATAGTAATTTTTTCCTTGAAAGATATTGATTTATCTGTATTCTATGGGTATAATATTTTATCATTCAGTAGCTTAATCTGTTTCTTGATACAGATTAATTTTTTTGCTTAAGATATCTTAAAAAAGGAGAAAATTATGAAAAAAGGGTTTACTCTTATTGAATTGCTGGTCGTGATAGCCATTATTGCCATTTTAGCCGCAATTCTATTCCCGGTTTTTGCCCGCGCGCGTGAGAAAGCACGACAAACGACATGTACCAGTAACCAGAAACAAATTGCTGCAACTGCATTAATGTATGCACAGGACCACGAAGAAACCATGCCAACGGCAGCACAGGCATGGCAAAGTTTTGCAATTGACCCGGGTGCGGTTGTTTGTCCTACTCTGGGAAAAAGCATACCCAATGGGTATGTTCTTAATGCAGGTGTAATGGACAAAAGTGTTGGCAGTTGGAATGACCCAACCGCAAAGATGTTATCTGCTGATGGCAAACATGCTGCAGGGGTATCGGGAGTTTTAACAACTTATGATAATATAGCCTATTATCCAACCGATATTGATGCCCGGCATTCCGGACAGGAAATAGTATCATGGCTTGATGGCCATGTTTCCGCATGGAAGGGAATGCCGACCGGGTTATCATCCGGTGTTGCGGACGAAGATGTGCCGATTACCGCAGGTCTGACATTATATTTTAAAGCAGGTGCAATCACTAATACCGGTACTCCGGTATCAACATGGCCGGCAACCATTCCGGCAACGGTAATTGCCAGTCAGGGAAATACTGCCAAACAACCATCTGTTACACTAAATGCAGTTAATGGTTTCCCTGCTGTGTCGTTTGACGGTGCGGATGATATGCTGGAAACAACCACACAAACAAAAGTTGCTGAGATGTATGTAGTTTGGAAATGCCGTAGTGCAGTATTTAACGGCTACAAAAATATGCTGGGAAATAAACCCGGATATAATAGGTTATGGTTCTTCGAGATTGGTCAAACTTATTTCCACAGCAACCCATATCCTTTAGCCGCATGGAAAAATGGCAATTCACTGGCTAGTCCTTTCGATATGTCGCCCATCAATCAATGGATGGTACTGACCGCGGATGCCCAGAACGCTGCCGATAACCGCATTTACCAGATAGCCGGTGCTGAGGATAATAATGGATATTGCGGTGACTTTGATGTCGCAGAAATGGCCTGTTACAGCACAGCACTATCCACCACAGATCGCCAGACAGTGGTGCAGTTTTTGAAACTGAAATATAATATTCCGTAAAAGAAAACAAATACCAAAAACGCAAGGGCAATCCATTGTGGTTGCCCTTTTTTGTTGAGATGCCACGATGATTATTATCATTGTGTTGTTTTTCGTTTACAGATTTAGGCCGTTAATAACAAAATCCATATAAAAAAGTCAGGACTTTATTGTAACTTTATTGTGTCGCTGCTCTGCAGCTTTAATTTTTATATTTATCACAATACTATTAATATTTCGCCGCGCTGCGGCTTATTGATTTTGTTAAATACAGATAATTTTTCATTTTATATAGCCACAGAGTGGCGATATCTTAATAGTATCTGATTATCAAAATTATTATAAGCTGCAGAGCAGCGATACCGTAAACTTGGCCAATTTATTAGGCCGTTAGCAACCAAATCCGTATAAAAAAGTCAGAATTTCAAAAATTAGCATTCATATAAACAAACTCCCCCTGTCACTGCGGTGACATCCCCCTCAAGGAGGGGGACATAAAAAGCCTCCCTCTTTGAGGGAGGTGTCACCGCAGTGACGAAGGGAGTGAAGCGTAATATATCTATGTAATGATGGAAATTACATACTTGTCCCATTTATTTGAGTTAGGGTTACGTTATTTAAAAGGTGATTTCAAAACCTTATAACAATTGGTGGGGAATGCCGGGGACGGCATTCCGTACAAATAATGATGGAACTTTCGCGTTTGAAATCTGTATTAATCAGGACTTTTGCTTTCAGAGAGAAATTAGCTTCAACATGGTCACTTCGACAAGCTCAGCGACCGGTCACTGAGCTTGTCGAAGTGACCTTAAGCGAAAATCCTGTTAATAAATCTTTCATCTACTTCGCGTGCAACACGTCGTAACAAATCACCCAGTCTTCACCGCGGATGTAGAGACGGCCATTTGCGAGGGTGGGTTGTTGTGGGTATCCCAGTTCTAATTTGTGCTTAACTGAACCTGTTTCTTTGCATCCGGTGGGTGATACCACGGCCAGTATTACATCAAATGGTGTTAGCGCAAATATCATGCCATCCGCCATTATTAATTGTGAACCGGTGCCTATTTTGCCTTCTTTTCGCCATAATAATTTGCCATCCTTCAGGTTGGTACATTGCAATGAATTGCCACTGAAGCCATAAACCGCTTCTGATGCGATTGCCGGGGTGTTGTAAAGATTGCACTGTAACCGATTATCGCGGTACAGTTGTCGCGCTTGAATTTTTCCTTTGTTCACATACATCTGCAAACAGGCGGAAAAGGGTGGGATGGCGTCGCAGAGGAACACGCGCGAGTCTATCGCCACCGGTGATGGTATTAACCCGTAATGTGCGTTTGGCGCGTATCGCCAGAATATTTCACCATTCTTTGCGTTTACCCCCCATACTTCATTGTTGCCGGTGTTATATACTGATATTATCACCTGTGGCAATCCGTCGATAATCTGATATGTCGGTGAGCTGATGCCGGAACCACGGCGTCCGGTTTTGGGTGCTTTCCACAGGATGTCTCCGGTTAATTTATTAACTGCTGCCAAAGGGGTAAATGGTGATTCTTTTCCGCTATACAGTGGCAGATACAGCACGTCTTCAACGATTAATGGGGTGCTGCTGGATTCGGTGAATTTTAAATCTCCCTCACCACGCCATAATACCTTGCCATCGTTAACCTGCAGGCACACTATTGATTCGCCAAGTTCCTGGGTTTTGCTGTTAGGCACGATATATAACCTGTCGCCGTCAACAATAGGGCTGGAAATTACTTCAGTTGCTCCGATATCTTTGCCGGCTATCTCTGTTTTCCATAAGGTTTTGCCGGTTTTTGGGTCAAGGCAAATGGCCCATTGCGCGCCATCAACCATCGCCGCGGTAAAGGCACGGCCATTCGCCTCTACCACACAACTCTTGCCTTTTCCAACTTTCATCCGCCACAATTCTTTCGGCCCTGTTGGTGGCCAACTTCGTAATAATCCTTTGCCATTGTAGATGTTATTGCCATCCGCGGGTATAAATCTTCCCAGGTCGGTATTTGCGGCCTGTATAGTGCGAGTAGGGGTGAATGTCGGTATGGTAATTGGCATGGTTCGGGCGTTTAATATCTCCCTTGCCATGTTACAATAATTTTTATACGCGGACCGTTCAACTGTCGTTCTTTTCGGGTCGGCGTTTATCTGTGTCAACATATTCTCAATGAATTGCAGGTCAGATTCTACCCCGACCTTTGCCAACGCGCGAATTGCTGTAAACGCGACGGTGAGGTCGGCATGTAATGCGAGAGAACGAAGTTGTGGCGCGTATCCAAGGCTGAACTTATCATTTAATAAATTAGCCAGTGTCAGCACATAGGGTGATTCATCCGCGACTATTGATGGCATATAAACGGCATCGACACCTGCTTTGACGGCATCAAAATGTTGTTCTGTAAAACATAATACAGATAAGGTTTTTTCCCGGACAACTGCAGAACCGGTAGCCATTAAGTTTTTAACGGTTGCCGGTGATAATGACACGCCCTGCATGCCGACCCATGTCACCATATCCGTAAGTTGGGTAGTATCCATTTTACCAATTGCTTTTTGCAGGTTATTTATGGTTGGTGTTGCGCCGAATAATGCCGGCAATGTTTTTGGCAATAGATCAGGTTTAATTTCACCCGGAACAGGTTGTGGTTGTGTTGACAGCATGCCATATAAATTGGGGAAAGCGTGAACCATACCATCGCCGAATAGGCGATACAGTCCATGGTCATTTGCCCAACCGTCTGACCACAGGCGTATGTTATAATCCTGATCCATAATCCCCAAATCAATGCCGATATACGCGGGTAACTCTTTCATTTTCAAGTCTGTTAAAATGCTGTTGGTGATCAGGCGTATTTCATATGCTATGCCGCCTTCCACCGGTACAGATGTGTAATCTACCTTCCAGTTGATGCTGCCGGCAGTGTTCAATGTTTTTGGGGTTACCTGCAACGTGCGTGGCCGAAACCCAAATTGTCCCATGCCGGGTGGGGTATGCCATTTTTTTGTGTCTTTATACCAATCAGGAATTTCTTTGTCGCGTGTTTCGCGATTGAAATCAAGAAAGAACTCCAAATAATCCCCTGCCATCCACTGCGCGCTGTCTTCATCAAAAAGCTGGGAATCTTTCACTATCACAAGAAAATACAAGTCATTACTGTTTTTCTTCATCCCGCATCGTAATGATGGTGAAAAGTTATCTGACGGTGTAATAGCCTCATTTTTCATGGCGAATTTAAAATTATCAGCACTTGCGGATGCCGGTATTCCCGTCCATTCATCTAATTTACCATCAACCGTCGCGGTGTCCGGTAATATATAAATCGGCAATTTTGTTGAGCGCGGGTTAAGCGGTTTAGCGGCCAATATTAATAATGGCAATGTTAACAGCAGTATAATGTAAATGAAACGCATTTGAAGTTCTCCGTTCCGCAGGTAATCTGACAGTATATTACTGACTGCCACACTGAATGTCAAACAATTTAGCTGTAAATACCAGAGTAATATTGAAATAACGGATTTGCGCTATATTATGCATATCTTCATCACCCAACAACCATTCACACCACGATGTACCGGGATGTATACCTGTATCCAGCGGACATGGGGTTAATCATGGGTCGGTAGTTTTTTGTACATGATTGCTGGCACTGCACCACTGGTAATCCCATGGTCAAACCTTTATACCTGCCCGCACCGGATTTCATTCTATATATTTCAGCATGGTTCACACGTGTGGTTCATCTATTGGCGTCGAATAATACCGATTTGTCCACAAATGCCCTCACCATTACTGACGGCGATTAGTATGGTCGACAATAATCCTGCATAATCGCCAGATATTCCTCACGATCTTCTACAGAAAAAACTAATCATCACAACGATTACCGCGATGAGTTATATGGTGTGGAATACCGGGAATAACCACACGAGTAAAACGAGGCATAAACACTACCATGTTCTCTTGTGATTGCTCATGTGCTCTCTTATATGGTCAACCCATAATTGGGTGTAGAGGAAATATTTCGGCTGAAGGAATTGTGGCTATATTGAAGGTTTTATACGTAAAATTATCGCAATAATCAATGATGTTCTTGATTGTTTACAACTATAGAAGGTTTCTGTATAATATAAAAACAGTTATAAATTATCTATTTAGTGATTATTATATTTAAAAAATATTTAAACAAAATGGGGTTTTATTATGAATAAAATCGGATTAATTGTACTGTTTGTTTTTTTGATTACGAATATTGCATGGGCAATCGATGCGCCGCCGGAACTCGCTAAAAAGATGTTGCCAACTACGAAAGTGAATCCGAAAGACGGCGCGGAGATGGTGTTGGTTCCTGCTGGTGAGTTCCTGATGGGAAGCAAGGATGATGACAAACTGGCTGGTGCTAATGAAAAACCACAGCATAAAGTCAATCTGGATTCCTATTATATTTATAAAACCGAGGTGACGGTTGTGCAATATCGCAAATTCTGCGAGGCAACGAAACGTGCTATGCCGAAGGAACCATCTTGGAAATGGCAGGATACTCACCCTATCGTGAACGTTACCTGGGATGACGCTGTCGCTTATGCGAAGTGGGCAGGAGTGAATTTGCCGACAGAAGCACAATGGGAGAAGGCAGCGCGAGGAACCGACGGCCGTATCTATCCCTGGGGTAACAAGTGGGATGAGACTAAATGTGCAAATTGGTCAAATTCTGGCGAAGGCGATACTCCGAAAGGAACCCACTCGGATGGTAGTTTTCCAGCAGGAGCAAGTCCTTATGGTATGATGGATATGGCCGGCAATGTATGGGAGTGGTGCGCGGATTGGTATGGTGCGGATTATTATAAGACTGCTCCTGCGAAAAATTCAACCGGACCTGCGACAGGATCATTCCACGTGCTTCGGGGTGGTTCGTGGTACAATGGCTACGGCGACTACTACGGCATCGTCAATCGCGGCGCGTGTCGCAGCGGCAGGTACCCAGGCAATTGCGACATCATTATTGGGTTGCGTTGTGCTGTTGCCTCGCCAGTACCGTAATTTTCTCTTTATCCTTTACTCATTTTTCCCTTTACAAGATGCAGGATGCGCCGCACTGACCATGGATGGCGACGGAAGAGTGGTTCAAGACAAAAAAGTAAGGGTAAATCAATGTCCTTTTTCTTTTATTGTTACATAATATATTTGACAATTTAACGTTACGTATACCATAATTATAATATAAATTACCAGATACAACATTCGCAGAAATAGAGTAAAATAATCTATGCTTTTAGGAGGCATTATAATGTCAATACGTTTTACATGTCCACATTGCGATACTGTTATCAAAGTTCCTGATTCTGGAGCTGGGCAAATAGGTAAATGCCCAACATGTAGAAACACAATTACTGTACCAATAGTTAATCCGCAATCATTACAGACTGAACCAGAACCAGAACCAGAACCACCTCAACCTCAACCAACGGTACCAACTTTTAATGCATCTATAGCAGGTCATCAAGAGTCTGCAACGTTATTTGGTCCTGTTTCAGCGAAGGTGTTTAGTGAATCTACACCCCTGGTTATAAGTACAGCTTTGACCGTACTTGCTTTAATCGTTGGACGTATTTTAATCGGATTATTGCCGGGTGTTGATACAGCAATGGGAGATCTTTCGCTTTACGAATGGCTGAGCATTGGCGTAATGGTTACAGTAATCGTATTTATGGTGCGTGTTTATGTCCCATTGCATAATATGGTTTTATATTATTTTACCAATAAGCTGAAGGTTAATGCTGATAATCAGAACTATGAACAGGTTCAAAAACTATGCAATTACTTTCAAATGTTAGTTTATATTATTGTGTTATTCCCTTCTGCGTTTCCACCGCTTCGTATCCTGATATTAAAAATGGCACATGACTCCCAAGGACATAAGTCAGCAGAAGCATTGATTACTATTATTGCAATCACAGTGATTGGTGCTGCGATATTCTTCTGCTATTCAATCTGGTCAACGATGCGTCCTCAATTGGATACACTCAGTCAAAAGATATCGAGTTCTATTACAGCTTCTGCAACATCTACAACATCTGCTCCAGTTGCTCCAGTTGTACCAACTTCTCAAACAGAGGGTGTGGTTTACTGTTCTAAATGTGGAACAGCTCATCAAAAAGATTCTCGTTTTTGCGGATCTTGTGGTAATGCTATATCATAACCCGATGAACGTTATTTTAGCAGCTTAAGAAGTTCTACCTAAATAAATAAGGATATCATAATGAAAAATCAAGAGATTCCGGTATTTCAAGCATATCAAGAACCATCGTCCACGTTGCCAAAAGAACGACCAGGCAGTGTTTCGAATGTAAATCAAAGAAATAGCAAGAAAAACATATTTGTAATTCTTCTTCGTCTGTTTGATGCTGCTTTCTCACCGTATTCTGCTCAAGATGTTGTTAAGGATGCTGGTTTTGGCTTCTGTTTGACATCATCATTACTGACGTTCCTTCTTTTAGCGGTTTATAAGGGATTGAATGCATATTCACAGCATACTGCGTCTATTGAGTTTGTCAGTCCTTTGATAACCGGAGTTGCATGGGGGACATTGTTTTTTCCATTGTTAACGCTGGTATTAGCACTTCCTGCATATCTTTTCGGTGCTCGTGGTAGTATAGATTTGTTTATGCGATGTGCTTACGTATCTCTCGCTGGCTTATTGTTGCCGGTAGCAATAGGCTTGGTGGCTATTGCTTTGCATTTACAAAATAGTCCGGAAGGTATTCTTACTGTCGGTATCTGCTGGAGTGCCATGATTTTTACTGTCGCAGTCCGTCAAACTATGCAAACTGTATCATTTGGTCTTCTCCTGACCGGTATAATCTATTTCGTCGGATTAACGATGGGATGGGAAATGTCCCGTTTCTGGTTAGACAAAACGATAATGCCGTTATTCATTAAGTAAGATGATATTGATAATAATGGAGGGAAAATACATGGCTATATTCAAATTATTACATAATGTTAAGTTGATATTATTATTGATAATGACGTTTATAATAGTTGTACCATTATCTGCTAAAAATATATATCGTGCTAATCTCCATATTCATACAAATATTAGCCAATCACCTGAAGATAATTGGACTGCAAGGTGGCCAATTGATACAATAATAAAGAATAAGGTTATAAAGAATAATTCGGTAGATTTAGATGTAATCGGTTTGAGTGATCATTATTTACGAATTTCAGATCAAGATTGGCCATATTTATTATGGTTATCAGATGAAACACAGAGGGTTCCAAATGAAAGAAGTAACCCGAATGATGAAAATACAAAATTCTCTCATGGGACATTAGAAAAAAGGATAATGGCTCCCTAATCAAAGTGTCTATTAAAACGGAAAAAATCAAATTTTATCGTAAATGTATGTGGTTTACCGAATACTTACGTATTTTATTTGATAAAAAACTGGTGATTAACATTTATTTTAAACACCAAAATTGGCTTGAGGAGGTCACATTATGCGCTCTCTCATACATTTAGGATTGATTTGTTTGCTGGTTGCAACCGGTACATCTGTCAGTGCAATATTGCAAGTGAACGAACGTTCACTTGTTAATGCTTCTGATTGTAAAAACTATGACAATGGCGGTATCCGCATTAAGTTTACCATTAGTAGGAAAGGTTATTGGGCGGCTTATGTGAAGAAGGTTGAACCTAACAAAGTCTGTGTTGTATTCAATGGTAAACCAGGTAAATCCTACGATAAAATACGCGGGTATTATACAGCTGTGGACTTTTGGCAGCTGGATTCTTTAGTTAGCAGTCCTGATGGCAAGCACATTGCTTATCAAGCCTTCCGGGATGGTCAATGGTTCATATGTAAAGATGGTATAGAAGGAAAGCCTTATATTGAAGTTACACCACCAATTTTTTGTGATAATGGTGAAGGAATGATCTATAAAGCGCAATCTGGCGATAAATGGGTTGTCGTTTATAACGGTAAAGAAAGCATGCTTTATGATGAAATCGGTACTATTTCTATTAGTCCTGATGGTGAACGTTATGCATTTAAAGCATGTAATAATGAGGAAGGGCAGAAAAACAAACTAATTAGCACAGTTATTGATGGAGTTCCATTGCCAGTACGTAAAGGAAAGTTGGATGACCTTATTCAATTTAGTACAGACAGCAAACGTGTAATGACAATAGTCGGTGATACAGAAGAAAATATTAATCCATCTAATAGTTATATTATTATTGATGGACAGGTGAGCAAAGGATATCCAAAAATCAGTTCTCCGCATTTTACACCTGATGGGTCACATTATTATTATATATGGTCATCTGAATTTGTACCCTTTGGTAAAAATTATGCATTTTTAGTTTGGGATAATCATGAATATGAAATCAATATTACAAAAGGTGACTCAATAATATGTAGTGAAGATGGTCAGCATTTTCTTTATGAAGATAATGGATTAATTAAAGATGGTAACCAAGTTATTATGCCGCAAGGTAAAATACCTCACTATTTATCGTGTGGACTTCCTGTATGGAAATTTTCTTCTGATGCTGAACACTATTATTGTGTAATTGCCAGTGGTGATAAAAAGGTTTCTGTTGTTTTTGACGGTGTAAAAGGTTCTGATTATCCAGGTTCTGCTGATTGTGCAATTAGCAATGTGCAAATGTCACGAGATGGAAAGCATTATGCATATACTGCTTTTAGAGGAAACAAGTGTCGAGTTGTATATGATGGAAAAGAGGAGAAAAGATTATTTGATAGCATCTCTAATTTAACGCTAAGTCCTGACGGTCAGCGATTTGCATACATTGGAAAAATTGACAATAGATTCACCATGGTCGTTGATGACACATCCAGTGCTTTTATAGAAGGCGAATTCGGAAAACCATGTTTCAGCCCGGACAGCAAGACTATAGCTTATAAAATGGTTCTTAAAAATGGGTTATCAACATTAAATACTCGTATTATAATAAATGCTATATCTGGGAAAATATACGGTCACACTACAGACCCTACCTTCACAGCAGATAGCCGACATATCGCCTATTTTGCAGAACTGCCAAATATGGGTAAAACAACATGCGTTGTAGACGGTGAAGAGACACCAATTTATGATACAGTATTAACTATAGACTGGCAGCCTATTCCTGCTTATATTAGATATTCTGGCGCATGGTATACTACTGAGTTTTCTTCGAATTGTATTCAACAACCAGTAATGGATTCCAATAATTCATTACATTTTTTTGCAAAAAAAAATAATGTATTCATGGTTGTTACCGTTACATTATCTGCCCAACTGGTTGGTGATAAAGATTGTCGGGTTATTGTTGGTGTTACCCCATCTCTTATGAATAACAATTCATGGGGATATTTACTTATAGGATTATTAGTGGTACCTTTTCTTATTTTTCGTTCCATACGATATGTTGATAAGGAAAGTAGGGAGAAATATCAAAAGGCAATGCGACCTATAGTCAGGTAGCATTATTAATAATAGGGTGAACCCATTTCCTTATGTTCGGAAGATTATAAGTTGTTAATAAAAAATTATTTTAGGAGGCATTATTATGCCAATTCGTTTTTCTTGTCAGTATTGCGATGCAGTTATGAAAGTTCCCGACTCCGCGGCTGGAAAGCAAGGGACATGTCCTACGTGTAAACGTACCATAACGGCGCCGATGACCAGTGTATCTGAACCGTCTATTACTCTAATTCAACCCCCGGTTGAAATACAACCAATGCCAATAATAGAAATAGAAACACAATCTGATTATCATGAACCGCTAAATAATCCTGAGCCTATGTCAAATATACCTATCATGAAACCGTCTCTAAAATTTTGTACAGGATGTGGGAGTCCATTACTTCCAGAAAGTCACACATGTGGCATGTGTGGTTTGTCTATTTCAACCAATAGAGCTACTGCCCCTCCACCGCCAATTTCACATACGAATCGATATGATGAAATTAACATCTGGCAAGTTTTTCTTGCCTTCATATCTAATCCCATCGGTGGCATACAGAAAGCTTTCGATAGTATGCCGGGTAGCCAGGTGATCAGTACTGGCTTGATTTTTAGTTCAGTATATATCATTTTATTTATGATGGGACTTTCAATCTTTAAACGTTCTCATTCAATGCTGATGTGGTTCACCATGCAATTTATGACTTTGGGAATAGATTATGATAACCTGTTTGTAGGTGCTATTCTTTCTGGAGTGATTATAATTGGGAGTTTTCTGTTTTCAAGCATCATTGTGCGGTTTTTATTTAAAGGTGAAGGAACATTCGAAGGTAATATTTTTCTTACTGGGACTGTGCTCTTGCCTTCGGGAATCTTTATTTTTTTGCTAAGCATAATATCAAATATAAATAGTAATATTATTTCACTAATTGTACTGATTATGTTTATGTTTATGCTAGGTTACACCTTTTTTGCCTTATATGGAGGATTGAAGAATATTTTAAAAATACAAGATTATAAATTAACTTATTCACTTCCGGTAATATTAAGTATCTGGTCTATCATGTTATTAGTTATTTTCTGGGTAGCAAATAAAGCAAATAACCATATAAGATAATTAAAAGAGGTATTTTATGTCGATTCGTTTTTCTTGTCAATATTGTAAGGCAGTACTTAAAGTTCCAGATTCGGCTGCTGGAAAGCAAGGATTATGTCCTACATGCAAACATACTATATCAGCACCAATAACCAGTATAGATGAATCATCTGATACAACTTTTTATGAGAATCCTGTTGATATAGTGTCGATACCAGCAAAAAAAATCGAAGATGAACTTGTTCATGTTATAAAAGAAGAATCGATTCATAAGTTCTGTAGAGGATGCGGGAAACCATTAATTCAAGCTGGGGAATTGTGTACTAATTGTGGCATGCCAATTTCCGGTACAAACATTATAGATGATTCATCGCTGTTAGTTTCCTATGCGAAAATCAATAATAATCCACATGATGGTGCTAATAATATTTGGCAAGCTTTTCTCATCTTTATATTAAATCCGAATGGTGGAATTCAGAAGGCTCATGATTATCTTGATAGCAAGGTATTAATTACGGCAGGACTTATTTATGGTTTTGTATATGCTTTTTTCTTGATGTTGGGATCCATGATGCTTATGAATTCAAATATAGGATTAGGATTTGTGTTTGTTATGTCTTCATTTATTTATATGATTACAAAAATGACTGGAAGTTTATACTTTAATATTTTTTTTATAGGATTATTGTTCTTTGGAGGATTACTTTTAGCTAATATGATTATACGTGTTTTATTTAAAGGGGAAGGTTCGTTTGCAAATGCTCTTTTTTGTGCAGGAATTACACTTCTGCCGGTAGGACTAACTTATTTATTTATTGGAGTTTTATCTCTATTACCCTTAAAATATTTAGATTTTGTAATGGTTGTAAGTATAATCATATATATGTCTATGATTGTTTACACATTTCTTGCGATATATTGGGGGTTGAAAGGTATCTTTAAATTTTCTCAGAATAAAATTACCTTTGCTTTACCTGTATTGTTATTATTGTGGTTATTTATTTCTGTTAATATTATAAATATACTTATTATTAGAAGATAATCTTTATGAAAATAATTAAAAATAAAGATTATAAAGATAAAATAATATTCCCATACGGGTAGGAGGTATTTTATGCCGATTCGTTTTTCTTGCCAATATTGTAACACAGTAATGAAAGTTCCGGCACTGTCAGAACTGATGTCTAATTTTACGAGTAGCGGTGTTAAGGCAACTAAGCAACGAGTTCTGATAGAGCCAATTGTATCAGTTTAAGTAACTGGTGAAACACAGGTTGTTAATATTCAATGTTGAATATTGCAGTATAAAAATTAAAAGGAGATGATTTATTATGTTCTGTCATCAATGTGGAAATGCAATGTCTGTTGAAATGCGGTTTTGTCAAAAATGTGGAACTGCTTATACTGGACAAATGCAGTTGTCTAAAAATGAACAGATGATTCCAGAAAATATAGTTGTTCCTCAAAAAAATATCATTGTATCATGGAAGTTAATCAATAGCATAATTGTGGTAATTATTTTTATAGTATTATGGTTAATGTTTTGTCCTAATGCTATTATCACAACCGTAACACCTTCAAATAGAATGACACAAGAAATACCTAAAAATTTAATTATTGAAAGACGCAAAGCTAAAGAATCTACTATGCGTGCGTACCTTAATATGATTAGAAATGCAACGAAACAGTTTCAATCAGATAATGGATGTTATCCAAACACTCTTGAAGATTTAGTGAAAACATCTAATGCTTTTGGATGGGATGGCACTAATTATGTTGATGTTGCTACAACTTATAAAGGTCCATACTTGCGCCCACAAGGTGGTGTAGGTGCTAATAAAGGTATTCCATGCAACCCATTTATTACTTCATCAATTCCAGAAATAGCTGGCACGTCAGCACCATTTTCGATGACTAACCCATCATTGGATGCACATTGGGTATATGACCATAAATCTGGTAGGATTTGGCCGAATATTGTTGGAAGAACAATTGATGATAATACCAATTATGCTGACCTTTAATTATTAGCTAAAGCGGTTTTAGTTGTAAAATACATTTTGAATATATGAAGGACAAATGGCATGATAGGAACAACTTTAAATAATCGTTACCATCTCGAGGCAGTCGACTTCAAAAACCATCCGCGGTCATTCGGGTCGTTCTGTCAGAGCTGTCTTCTAATTTTGCGAGTAGCGGTGTGAATGTATAAACTATTAATTATTAGAGACTTTCTTGATTTTTCAATCGTCGTGAATAGCAAGCTGTTTGTTAATGGTAAGTAGTGGTATAATAATTCCTGATGGTGATAACTGATGTCAGAATACATAAAATTGGCTGTTAAGGTAACCCAGCAACGAGTTCTGACAGAGCCATTTATCCTATAGGAGGATTTTTCTTATGACTAAGGTAATGTTAGTTATGTTGTTGTTGGTATGTGCTTTTGCGAGTATTGGCTATACCGCAAATTTGCAAGCAACAAAGATTAACCCGAAAGACGGTGCAGAGATGGTGCTTATCCCCGCTGGTGAGTT
Source organism: uncultured bacterium (assembly GCA_964573385.1). Lineage (GTDB taxonomy): Bacteria > Armatimonadota > Hebobacteria > CAIYQO01 > CAIYQO01 > JBAXQQ01. The sequence continues at coordinate 16,712 of CAZNLA010000010.1, read as the reverse complement.
TTTGATGGGTACCAGCGAGGAACAAGTCGCAGCGTTGCTGAAAGCCGATCCAATATTGCCAAGTTGGATATTCACCAGTGAGACACCGCAACATAAAGTTTATCTTGATGCTTACCATATGTACAAAACAGAAGTGACGGTTGCGCAATATCGTAAATTCTGTACAGCCACAAATCGAAAGATGCCGACAGAACCAAATTGGAAGTGGCAGGACACTCATCCTATTGTTAATGTAAACTGGAGTGATGCAAAGGCCTATGCGGACTGGGCTGGTGTTGCTTTACCAACCGAGGCGCAATGGGAGAAGGCGGCGCGAGGAACCGATGGCCGTATTTATCCATGGGGTAATGACTGGGATTCTGCAAAATGCGCGGTGAATTGGTCAAATTCCGGTGCTAAAAATAAAACGGAGGGCACCCATTCGGTTGGTAGTTTCCCAATGGGTGCCAGCCCTTATGGTGCAATGGATATGGCGGGTAATGCATGGGAGTTTTGTGCGGATTGGTATGGTGTGAATTATTATAAGAATGCACCGGTGAAGAACCCTACTGGTCCGGCAACAGGAGCAGGAGAAACCCACGTTCTTCGAGGTGGTTCGTGGTATCCCGATAAAAGCACCTATCGCGGTGCTTTTCGCGGCCACGGCAACCCGGACCGCGGTGGCAACATCGGGTTCCGTTGCGCTTCTCCAGTACCGTAATTTTGGTTTTATAAACTTATACTTTTTATAGGAGGCTTTATTTTATGAATAAAGTAATGTTAGTTATCTTATTACTGGTATGCTCTTTTGGGTGTGCCGTGTTGGCGGTCGAAACTCCAACTACAACTTCGGCAGCAGTCCCGTTGCCAACCACGAAAATTAACCCGAAAGACGGTGCTGAGATGGTGTTGGTACCAGCCGGAGAGTTCCTGATGGGCAGTAGCGAAGAAGAAATAACTGCATTCTTGAAAGCTAATCCATCCTACAAACGTGAATGGTACGCAAATGAGATGCCACAGCGGAAGGTGGAATTAGACGCTTATTACATGTATAAGACCGAGGTGACAGTGGCGCAGTACCGTAAGTTCTGTGAAGCTACGAAACGTAAAATGCCAATAGACCCTGATTGGAAGGGACAGGATACTCATCCGATAGTAAGTGTTACTTGGAGTGACGCGAAAGCTTACGCAGACTGGGCCGGGGTAAAACTACCCACCGAGGCGCAATGGGAGAAAGCCGCACGTGGAACAGAAGGTCGTATTTACCCGTGGGGAAATAAATGGGATTCAGCAAAATGTGTAAATTATGTTAATTCGAAAAATGGTACAAAACCGGTTGGCAGCATTTTGGCAGGTGCCAGCCCTTATGGTTGTTTAGATATGGCAGGCAATTCATGGGAGTGGTGTGCGGATTGGTATAATTTGGATTATTACAAGACTGCACCGGTGAAGAACCCTATTGGACCAGATACAGGAACCGCCCGCGTGTTGCGGGGTGGTTCGTGGAACTACAACGACAACGGCTACCGCGGTGCCTTTCGCTTCGGCGCCAACCCGGTCATCAACGACGTCTACTACTTCGGGTTCCGTTGTGCTTCTCCGGGACCGTAATTTTGGTTTTATAAACTTATACTTTTAAAGGAAACTATATCTCATGAATAAAGTAATGTTAGTTGTCTTATTACTGTTGTGCTCTTTGGGGTGTGCTGTGTTAGCGGTCGAGGCTTCGGCAACAACTCCAGTAGCAGCTCCGTTACCATCTACGAAAGTGAATCAGAAAGACGGTGCTGAAATGGTGTTGATCCCCGCAGGTGTGTTTTTGATGGGTACCAGCGAAGAACAACTCGCAGCGTTGCTGAAAGCCGATCCAACATTGAAACGTGAATGGTTCGCTTATGAGATGCCACAGCGGAAGGTGGAATTAGACGCTTATTACATATATAAAACTGAGGTGACAGTAGCTCAATATCGTAAGTTCTGTGATGCAACGAACCGACAAATGCCACGAGAGCCTTCCTGGAAGTGGCAGGACATCCACCCTATCGTGGCAGTCACCTGGATTGGCGCGAAGGAATATGCTGATTGGGCTGGCGTTACGTTGCCTACTGAAGCGCAATGGGAAAAGGCTGCACGTGGAAAGGATGGTCGGGTCTACCCATGGGGTAACGACTGGGATGCCAAGAAATGCAGTAATTCAGTGGGTGATTATCATCCAAGGAAAACATCACCCGTTGGCAATTTTCCTACAGATGCCAGTCCGTATGGTGTTATTGACATGGCGGGCAATGTATGTGAGTGGTGTGCGGATCGGTATGTTGGTAACTATTATAAGACTTCTCTCGCGAAGAATCCCACTGGACCAGAGACAGGAGCAGAGCGGGTGTTGCGCGGTGGTGGTTGGTGCGACAATAATCCGGGCAACTTCCGGACTGCATTTCGGAACGGCTTCATTCCTTCTGGTTGTAGCAGTAGCACCGGGTTCCGGTGTGTTCTCAATTTGCCAAGACAGTAATTTTGGCTATTTAAACTTATACTTTTAAAGGGGGCTTTATTTCATGAATAAAGTAACGAGAAATACAGCGACAGGTTATACATTAATTGATTTCTATAATTTTCTTCCTGCTGGCTGGCGGGTTAAGCATCGTCCGAAATGAAACGCATTCGAAGTTCTCCGTCCGCAGGTAATCTGACTGTATATTACTGACTGGCACACTGAATGTCAAACAATTTACTGTATTGACATGCCTGTAATATCTGTATAATATTTTTTTATAAGGCAACGGGAAATATTTTTATCTGCCGGTACTCAAAATATGCTTTATGAAATGGTTAATCTTTTTTCTGAGGAGTTGTCATGGATAATATTTCTTCATATTTTCTGCGGACTATCCTTCTGTTTGTTGGTTTAACTGTTGTTGTTCGTCTATATGCTGTTAATGAACCTACATCTGCTGGAACTGGATTTGTGGTAAATCCGGATGGGTATCTGCTAACCTGTGAACATGTGGTAAGGGATGCGGGAAAAATACAGGTTACCCTGGGTGCAAAAACTTGGGATGCTACCGTTATAAGTGTCGACAAGGTGCATGATCTGGCATTAATACAAATACCGGTAAAAGGATTAATTGCCTTGCCATTGGCAAATTCCAATGCTATAGAAGTAGGTCAGGAAGCACGCGCTTTCGGTTTTCCATTATCATCCGATTTGGGTAAGGATATAAAGGTAACCCGTGGAACTATTGGTGGAATATCAATTCAGAATGAGCAAAAGGTTATCCAGATAGACACAGTGGTGGGTGCCGGTAACAGTGGTGACCCGTTAGTGAATGAAAAGGGTGAAGTTATATGTGTGATAAACGCTAAACTTGTACCAATATCCGTAACAAATTTAGGTTTTGCTATTCCAATCAACAATGGTAAGTTATTATTACAAGAAAAAGGAATTAAATTTACAGAAGAAGGAACAAAAGAAAAGTTGGATGATGCAACACTGGTGAAACAGGTATCACCATCTGTTGCATTAATAAATGTTTGGAAGAAAATAGAAACTACTTTAGTCAACCCAAAAGATGGTGCGGAAATGGTACTGGTGCCCGCCGGTGAGTTCCTGATGGGTGGCAAAGAAGACGATATATTGGCATTCAGCAAAGAGAAACCACAACATAAAGTATATCTTGACACATATTATATTTATAAAAAAGAAGTTACCGTCGAACAGTATCGAAAGTTCTGCTTAGCTACTGGTAATGAAATGCCTAAAGCACCCAGATGGGGATTAATAGATAATCACCCGATAGTTGTCGTCAATTGGAACGAGGCGAATGCATATGCTCAATGGGCAGGTGTAAAATTGCCCACCGAAGCGCAATGGGAAAAAGCGGCAAGAGGAACAGATGGACCAGTTTATCCATGGGGCAATGGATGGGATATCACCAGATGTGCTAATTGGGAGAATTCATGCAATAAACAGATTTGGGGTACTCATCCGGTTGGTAGTTTTCCGACCGGCGATAGCCCATATGGATGTTTGGATATGGCGGGAAATGTTTGGGAATGGTGTGTGGATTGGTATAAAACTGATTATTATGCGACTTCATCATTAAAAAATCCTACAGGACCAGAGAAAGGTAGTACCCGTGTGCTACGTGGTGGAGCTTGGAATTATGGTGGTGCAGATGGTTATCTTGACTTTAAACGTTATGATAATATACCAGAAATGAGAACTCAAAGCATCGGTTTCCGTTGTGTCTCGCCAGCACCGTAAAAACTGTAAAGAAATTGAAAAATCCGTTAGGCCGTTAGTAACCAAATCCGTACAAAAAAAGTCAGGATTTTAGTATGGTGCAACATTGTGGTGTCGCTACTCTGTAGCTTTAATTTAAATACTTGACAGACTGTTATTAATATATCGCCGCGCTGCGGCTTTTAATTCATAAATATAATTTTCATTATATTTAGCCACAGAGTGGTGATATCTTAATAGCACTTTATTATCAGAATTATTTTAAGCTGCAGAGCAGCGACACATTAAACTTGTCCAATTTATTTGGGTTAGGGAGTTAAATTGTGAAATTATTGGGACGTACGCAACCATTATCAAAATATCCGATTATTGAATGTCTGTCGGTTATATCCGGATTAGGTTTTGACGGGGTGGAGATTTGTCTGGAAAATCCGGATATGGCACCGGAATTATTAACGCCGGAATTAATCAAATCAGTGTGTGGGCAAGTCAGTGATTTATCTCTTCACCCGCATTCCATCAGTTATCATAAAGATTTTATTTATGATGATGATAATTTTCACCAAATTAGCCGGGCAATTCGGTTAACTCCTGATTTTGGCACGAATATTTTTATAATATCCAGTGCATGGGCAAGAACAAATGATGCCGCGGAATGGGATTTAACGGTAAAGCGTACCACGGAATTAGTGAAAGTGGCGGAAGAAGCAGATGTAATATTGGCATTGGAACCAGAACCGGGAATGGTGATATCATCCACAGCAGACCTGATACGATTAATAAGTGAAGTTTCACCACCACATCTGGCGGCCAATCTCGACCTGGGTCATGTATTTCTCACCGACCCCGACCCGCTATTGGCTATCCGGCAAATAGGAGAAAAAATTATCCATTGTCATATAGAAAATATGCAAACCGGCATCCACAACCATCTGTTGCCACACCTGGGAGATATGGATATGCAGGCATACCTGCATGCTGTCGCGCAGACCGGTTTTACCGGCGGATTAGCACTGGATTTATATAGTTACGACTACGAGGCCATAGCAGAAGAATCAATCGCGTATTTGCGCGGTTTGATTGATAATATATAATTGATTGGGTTTTACTTGTGGTTACTAATGGCCTAACCCAAATAAATTGGACAAGTATGTAATTTCCATCATTAAATATATTTATTACGCTTTACTCCCTTCGTCACAGCGGTGACACCTTCCTCAAAGAGGGAGGCTTTATACACAAATTGAATGTTTATGGATAATTAGATGTTTTAATAGAAGATAAATTGTATCGGTCAAAAGGGAGGGGAACTGTCCTCAGTTCCCGCGACGGTATTTGTCGCATAGATAAATAGGTTTTAACGACGAAATAATGTTATAAATGTCGTATCCTGTAAAAGAAATTGTCGACGTTACGTATTGTTGTTTTATGCATCCGGTTCTATCGCGGGAGCTGGGGACAGCTCCCCTACCAATAACCAGCATTATTATTGAAAATGGCACTATCATTAAAGATGTGTATAAAGCACAGCCTCAAAGAGGGAGGCTTTCCATGTCCCCCTCTTTGAGGGGAATGTCACCTAAGTGACAGGGGGAGTTCTAATTTTTAAAATCCTGACATTTTTTGTACGGATTTATTTACTAACGGCCTAAGGTATTGCGAGCATTCTGCTCGCAATACTCTTTTTTAATCTGTTAATTCACCAATGTGGTAGGTGTCGTTGATTGATATTATTGATGTCCAGCCATCTTCTATCCGCAGGTGGGTTATGCCGGCATGAGTGAACGATAAAACCCAGTATTTTTCTACTGGTACCTGCAGACAATGGGTTATAATTGCGTGGATTGGACCACCATGGGTTACAATTGCTATTTTTTTGTGAGTAGTATCCTTGTATAATTCGTGAAACGCTTCCCACGCGCGTTCTGTCATGGTAGATGTTGATTCGCCACATGGCCATATGGTGTTAATCGGGTCATTATCCATAAGTGCTGTTAATGCCGCGTTATTAGATAATTCTGTCCATGGGCAGTCTTCCAGTGAGCCAAAGTGTGTTTCCCGCCAACGTGAATCGGTGGTAATTTCTCCGTTCCATTTTGCTGTTATCGCCATTGCGGTTTGTTGCGCGCGTAACAAATCGCTACTGATAACTGGCATCGGTCCCAGCACAGCAAGACGATTTGCCACTGCTGTCGCCTGCAAATTGCCTACATCAGACAAAGGGTAATCGCTCCATCCCATGAAGCGATTTTGGCCGTTACCTGTTGATACACCGTGCCTGATTAAATATATATCCATTCTGTATTCCCGCCATTGTTTTCTGTTTATTGTACCAGTAAATGCTATATATTACACAAATTGCCAGTAACTATTTTTCATTAATTCCTTTACTTATTAATTAATTCCATAGCCCACGGAAACGCTCTTAATGTTATACACATTTATGAAAACTGGATTTTACATTTTTAATGGAATTAATAAATTAACTTTAATCCAAACCCCAGAGGGGTGATATGTTAATAGTAATTGATGATTCTTATTAATAACTAGCCCCTTTAGGGGCGACATGTTAACAACGTTTTATATCAAGAACCGGTAATGAAAAATATAACCGTTTCACATGTCGCCCCTAAAGGGGCTTTGGCTCTACTCTGTTGATTTGATGCTATTAAGATGTCGCCCCTAAAGGGGCTGGATTATCAATAAATTATTAAAATTTTATCAAATCATGCTGATGTATTAACTGTCATTGAATTAATTATTAAATTTTTAAAATGTGTATAAGGATGAAGGAGTTGCCGTGGGTTACGGAATTAATAGATAAAAGAGGCAATTGAAAAACCTGTCTGAATTGTACGGAATGCCGGGGACGGCATTCCGTACAGATAAAATAGAAATATTTAGGTTTTGCAATTTCCTCTATAATTTTAATTTAACTGGCGCAATTTTATTTGCCAGCAAATATCTGTCTGGTATTAATTTAATCGCGTCAGTATTTAATGCTGTCAATGGTATAATAAATGCTGGTTTTTCGTTTATTACTTTCGCAATTACATTTATTACTTTACCATTCAGTTCCACTTTTGGTGCTGCTTTTAATCCGAAAACTATCAATGCTGTTGCCATATCTGTTGTATTCTGGTCATCCCGGGCAGCATAATCAACGACAATTTTGCCGTCTTTCGGTTGAATAATAAGACGGGTAATGCCTAATTTTCCATCTGCTTCCACGGATACATTTTCTGGCAGTGATAATGTCATAATAGTTGGGTCGGGGAAGGGGTTAATGCCGATATAACTTCCGCTTTTCGGGTCCGTTAACAGATAACCCATTTTACCGGTTTCAGTGGTCAGGGTTGCGCCATTTTTCTGTAATATGCCGGTGGTTCCCTGTAATGTGCAGGTGCTGTCGCGGTTTATGCCGGTAGGAAGGTATGGCCATTGCCCGTTTACCTTGCGCATGGGGAAACATTTATCGGTCGGTCCACCGGTATATTCCGGTTTATACGTGCATTCCATCTTATCATTTCCGCTTGCATATGCAACATTCAGCGTTTTATCCGCAGCATTCCACGCGGAATCCAGTTTAGCGTCGGCGATATATTTCTGGAAATCGGCAAAGTTTTTGTATTCGGCAACATCGCTCATTTCCACTACAAAACCGCCGTAAGCCTGGTCGATTTTCGTCCAATCTGCTGTTGTTTTGTCTAAAGGGTTGGCAGATTTCATGATGTAGGCATTTATCCGCAGTGCTTCACGGGCTTTGCCGCCGCCCTGCATCTCAGTCATTTTGCCGTCATTTACAATTTCCACATCAATATCGCGTCCCAAATCCGCGGCGGTGATGGGGATAATGCCGGCATAACTGACGCCGTCTTTAATGGTTATTCGCTGACCGTATTTTATGTTGCACGGATATTCAGTTACCTGTTTGCCATCAACATACAATTCCCAGGTTGGTTTTTCCTGAAAATTAAACAGGCCTATGGTGGTCTGCAGGCTTTTTACTTCCGCCGGTACCGGTCTGCCACCGCCAAACTCAAGTTTTGGCAATGGACTGGTTAATACGACCATTTTATTTTTATGTTGCAGTGTGGTGATGGTGCTTCCCTGGGTGCCAATGCAACCATTAGGATTTCGCTGGCCGTTATCGTGGTAAATGCTATCCAATAATTCAGTGCGATTAATGCCGGGTCGCACGATCAATGTGCCAAGGTCAGTCATGGATGCTGCCTGTTTCTCTTCGCGACGCCATTGTCCCATCACCGGCACGGTTTCGTTGCCACATGATACATCAAGGCTTGCCATGCCATAATTTTTGCCCATATAGGTTTTTCGCCATAATGGAGTAGAGGCATAATTACCCCACTGTTTATAATTAACCGTCATTTCGTATGGCAGTGGTTTGTCATCAATTATGTCCGCCATCCAGTCTGGCGCCCATGGACCATTCATGCTCTGCTGTGCTGCTAAACCGGGTTGAAAATCATGCCCAATCACCGGCATTTTTTCAACATTTGTCGCGGTTACTTCTTTTTTGTCGAAGTCGGTGTATGTGCCACTGGGTGACAGGGTGTGCATAATTGCCGTCAAACCATCCTGAATGCCCAACAGATAGGCGATACCGGTTCTGCCGGATGAACTGACAAATCGGCGCAGTCCCGGGTGGTATGATGATGCCAATTCTTCGATTGATTTCGCCATTATGCTTTGTCCCATCATGCGGTCAATTTTTTCCGGGCCAAAATCGGCGAATATCTTCTGCGCGGTCAGCGAATGTGAGAAATAATAATGGTCAATACTTTCCTGAGTGCTGCCATCATACCAACTCCATGTGCGCAATGGCCAATATTCCAATCCGTGACGGCCGTCTTTAATCAGTCGGTCAGAACCGACAACTTTTCCGCCAAGTAAAGTACCGGCGACCGCCCAATGATTAAAATTCATGGTACCCATGTCATAACAATAGGTGCGGTAAACGCTGAAGTTGCCGGACCAATCGCCGGTTTCTTTATAATACGCCTGCGCCTGCTGACCGCCGATATACCCCTGAGCAAACCGGTATTTTTTACCGTTATGCTCAAACTCCGGATAACTTTTATCGGGCATCAGCCAGGCTGACCAGTATAATTTCCAGTGGTCACGAATTGGTTGTGGTATTGCTTCGTAATATTTATTATAAAGTTGCAGGTTATTTGTCGCGTCAAATCCACCCCAGCGTCGTGGTGCCCATGTTAACATTTCATCCAGCCATTTTTCATATGCATTTATGGTGGTGGGGAAAGACCAACCGCCGCCTAAGGCGTTTAATTCCTGTATGTGCCGCCACTGCCATTCCGGCATATCTTTTGGTCGTGCAAAGCCAAGTTTTGTGCTTAATTTAGCAAAATCTTCCGCATTCGGAATAACCGCAGTTGGTGCACCGCCATTCTTTTTAGCTTTTAAATCTTCGGTTATTTTTGCTATATCCACACTGATATCTTTATCAATTTTAAGTTCAGATTTTGCAGGTGTGAAAGTTAATTTTAATTTAGGGGTATTAATTAATATTCCCTGTGGACCGCGGGCAGTCTGCCATTCATACGACCCCTGCCATAATGCTACATCATAAAATTCTAATTTGCGCACCAATACACCGCAACTTTCAAATTGAGATAGACGTTCCGCGGATGTCTTGCCAAATGCCGGGTCGCTTAATAAACTGGTTAAGTCAATATTACCGTCTATCGGTGCTGCATCACCTGCGGATACTTCTGCCGGTCCAAATTGAGTGGGGTACCGGTCTTCTTTTTCATCCTGCGCGCCATATTTTTTCCAGTACCCAGCACCATTGATGTATGCATTGTATGTTGGGCCATTGGTAGCGTCGGCAACCCATGGTTTGCGCAATGCCCATGCCACAGCGTGCCAGCGAGGTTTGCTGTTAGCCCACTGGTTACCGAGAAAAGACATTCCCGGTGGTTCAGCATAACCTTCCGGCCATAATTCAGTGCCTTTAAATGGCAGAATTAATTCAGCTTTTGTTATTAAATTCCCTTTTCCCTGCTGTTCAATTATCGCTTTCGCGACACCGGGGAAACGCACCAGCAATGACCGGTGTATACCGTCAAATACCAGTGCACCTGGGGTCTTGCCATCACCACGTTTTGCTGGTGCCCAAACCGCGCTAACAGCCTTGCCGAAACCACCTTTATCCACCATTGTGGTCGCGCCATCTGCAGATAACACCACCGGGGTATCCCAAAAAGCACGGAACCCGCTGATACCGGCAGTTTGCGGCGCGTCAATGGTAACGACGATTGGGTCGTCAGCAAGGGCAGTAATTGCTACTAAAGCAAATGCAATAGTAACCATAATTTTTTTTAACATCTTTTTTCTCCAATAAGTACCTGTTTATATCAATCTAAAATAGTAAGAAAGCTCCCCTCCTTGCCAAGGAGGGGGTAGGGGGTGGTTTTATAGTAGTTAGTGCCAGGTGTAACCACCCCGTCCTTCGGACACCCCTCCTTATCAAGGAGGGGAGCTTTTACCGGCATTTTAATGTTTTCAATTCATTCCTTCACATTCCAAATCTTACTGGTTCCCGGTGCCAGGGTGACGGTTTCTTTAAATGTGAACGGTGTCCAACCGGGAGTGCTGGTGATAACCGTGGTTATCTCTTTATTTGTCGTGTTATGTACTTCGACACACCACAGTTTATCCAGTTTCCAGTTCGCTGACAAGGTGATGTCAGCATTATCGGCAGTTACAGGATGACCAAGGAACAGGTCGCTGTCCGCTATATTCAGGTCTAACTGTGCCCATGCTCTGCCATCGCGAATTGGCAACGCGCGGAAATTAGGGGCAGTTCTTGCTTTATCCAGCAGGTATACCGACCATTTGTCATTCAAACCATCAATACAGGCAGTCAGGAAACCGGGCATGACGGTTTTGGCTATCTTTGCCTGTACCGATTTCCCCATGGCGTCAACATTCCACAGGCAATAGTTACTGATGGTTTTACCGGCAGTCATGATTGGTTTATAACCGGCAGTACCGGGGGTAAGAACGCCAAATTGACGGGCAAAATTGATGATTTCATCATTTTTTGTCTGTCCGCCGGCACCGGCAAATAACAGATTATATTTTATGACATCACCAGGCAACAATGTAAATTTAGTTGTTTGATAATATACGGTAAGCATACCTTTGCTGTATTCATAAGTCAGATTACCACCGGTACCCATCAATACTACCGCGCCACCCAAATGCTGCAGGATAAGTATAACACCGGGGGAGAAGTCACCTTTAATGTTTTGGGTATCTGATGTGCCTATTTTCTCGCCATTTTTCCATAATTCTCCCGGACATTGCGTTACGGTTAAACCTTTTTCCGGCATTTCTATTCCAGATTTTACGCGCAGATTAGCCTCGTAACCACCAATGCGGAAACCCTCGGTAAGCCATGTCGCGGCATATATGCGGGCAAATCCTTCGATCTTTTGTGTGGGTACTAGACGATGCCAACTACCCCATGAATTGCCATATCCTTCCTGCCTCTGGTCATAAGGGTGTCCAAGGGGCGTAACCTTTGCAGCGAAACCGGTTTCCAACGGGTCATAAGCCATCAGGATATCTGCCTGTCCGATTCCTATTTCAGGACTTACCATGTATGTTTGTGGGTAACAATACAGATTAGGCAATTCACCAGGGATGCGTGGGTAAAAATCCAGCATTTGTGTTGGGAATCCCGCCGGTGCGCCGTCAATAGGAAGTGTGGGTGATGAAGGCGATAAACCGAGTGCTGGTGCTGCCTGCAACATTAGAATACCTTTTGACGGGGTGATGCCCATATTGGCGCGGAAACTTACCTGTGTCCATGTTTGACCGTCTGTTCGCGTGCGCAGGCGTGCATTACCCAGAAAATTGCAGCGGTCGGTGCAGAAAAACTCTTCATTATTCAGGTTTCTGCTCCAGAAAGCCGCGCTGACCGCTTTGTGTCCCTTGATATCTTCAACCACCAGCACCTGCCCGATTTGCTGGCTGCATGTCATAATTATTTCCTGCTCAAACTTTTTCTCGTTTGTCGGCATCCATCGGCGCAGTACCTGCCTGTCTCCATCATAAAGGGTTACCATTTTCAACCCGACATCTGACGAAACACGTAATTGGGTGCGATATTCCCACATATCCGGTCGCCACCACTCGCCACGCGGTTCTGCCAGGCGGTTGGGGCTTTGCCATAAATCAATCTTTGGGCCATTAGTGACATATTGCGCGCCACTGCCACTGAAAGAAAACGCGCTGCGGTGCCAGATAGTCTGTAAATCCTTCAGGTTATTATAACTTACCACAGTCCAACCATCAACTGCACGTTTTGCTACCATAGTTGGGTCAGATACAAACTCAAATGCCAGCGGTGCCTGGCATCCGCCGGTGCTTTGCAGGTAAAGATAATCGCCAAAAGCATTGTCAATTTGTCTGCCATTATCAAAAGAATAAAGCGGGAAAGAGTTGTATAATTTATAATCCACCACTGGCAACATATTAGCGCGGTGATTCCAAAAACCGGTTATCGCTTTTTGTGCTATTAATTCATTAACATAATCAAAATAAACCCGTGACCGCATGCTTTGGGTGGTTTTCAGCCGTTTATCGTCAAACAGCATTTCCGGTTTGGGGAATCTTACATTATCTGCGAATGCGTACAGGTGGTTTCCCTGCGCGTCTTCATAAGTGAGACCGGGTATGGCGGCAAAGGTATCATCCGTTGCTGTTTTGCAATCAGCAACTAACTGGTCCCATTTTGCCTGATCCATAGCCAGGCTGTCTTCCAGAAAGACGATATAATTCAATTTGGCGTCTTTAGCCGCTTTAACATAATCCGCGACAACTCCCTTACCGGTGGACAGGGAAGTTCGCGCGCCAATGAGTCCGCGTATACTAGTCTGGTCAGGAATATCTTTAATATCCGGTGATTTACTCCAATCAACCTTGTTCGCCTTGTCCCATTTATAGACAGGTGGGTTAAGCAAAGAATCGGGAGTAATGGCACCGCCTAAACCAGCTTTCAACGATGGTTCTGCCAGCCAATTGAAGGTGTTGGCAATGACTTTCAGCCAATCGCTGGGTTTGCCGGCAGCACCGGCGGTCAGCATCGCTTCGGTAGTGGGGCAATTGCCCGGTGCGGTGAATAACCATTGGCTACGGATGCCAAATAACGCAATTCTTCCTTTTTCAAAACTTCGGATTCCCAGTAATGCCGGTGAACCGGTCACTGGTTCTTTCGGTATCCACGGTTGCAGTGGCACATCGTTGCGCTTTTCCGGGGTAGTTTTATGGGTGGTGGCACCGCGAACAACCACATTCCAGTCAGGTGAAAAATCGAATGACATCGGTGGTTCTACACCGGTGGTGCTGTTCCATGTCAGGGTTAATACACCCCGCACGCCATCATTTACCGGCGCGGTTACATTAGTGCTATATGAAAGTTGACATCCCATTATATCGCGGTAAAGGTTAGTTTTATCGCTGTCCTGCAACAATTCCCAACGCGGTTTTGCCCCCAGTTTTGTCAGCCATTCATTACTCGGTCCCCAGGTATCAACATGCCAGTATCCCTCCGGATTACTGACGAATACACCACCACCGCGGGCTATAAATGCATCTAACGCAGTACGTTCAGCATCTGATGTTGTATTTACCACCACTACATTGTATTTATCTGTTTTTAAAAAGTCAGCTAATTTGCCGGTGGGGCAAACATCAATTTCAAAACCCATACCCAGCAACGGCGTCATAACATACTCGCGATGAACGCTCCCATAAAATAATACAGCAGGTTTTGCCGCCATGACAGCAACTGATAATAATACTGCAGCGAACAGAATGGAAAAGTTACGCAACATAATTATTGTTCTCCTTGAATATTTTTTAGTTTTCAGTTTTCAGTTTTCAGTTTTCAGATTTGGTCACTTCGACAGGCTCAGTGACAGGGGGAGTTTGTTTATAAGAATGCGTTAATTTTAAAAATCCTGACTTTTTTGTACAAATTTGCTTACTAATGGCCTAACCCCATAACTTTTCGCACCTTTACATGAAAGGTGCGAAAAAGAGTTTGCTAATTATATTTGTTATTCGGATTAGCGATATACCCGGACATTTTTAATCCATTCATATGCCATTGCGCCGCGCAGATAACCGTATCCGGCTATTTTATTATTACCCGGTGCGCAATCGGTGGCAAGGGTAACTGTTCCGGAATTATTTCCCACCAGTTTGCCATTGCTAAGGTCAGTTATTGACATATAGCATTTGCCGGTAACCGCAGTGCCATCTGCGACAAAAGAGGCGCGGCAACGATAATAGGTAAAGGTACGTAATGGGTTTACAATTGTCTTGCTTGCTGCCAAAATCGTATTGTTTCTGATAGCATCTGCAGTGGAACCCTGGCCAAAATTGTGTGTTCCATTGCTATATAAACCAGTCCAACCATTATCATTTGCATCTGCAGATCCGCCTGCATAACATCTTAATCCCATATAATAACCGGATGTCATGTCAGCACTGGTTGCGCCGGTTGGGCCGTATCTTCCTAACTCGCTACTGTTACAGAATATACCTAAAACGGCATACATAAACTCCGCGCCGGTAAAACCATTGTTTATCGGTAGACGGTTCATATCCCATTCAACGGTAATTTGTGGGCATTGGTCAGTTGCCGCGGCGCGATAACAACCCTCTGGTAATGTGAACGCGAATGATGAATCGTGCCATCTGTCTTCGCCACCGATGGCAATTAATGGACGTCTGTCGGCAAGCGCCAATTGGCTTGATGATGTTAATACGCCGGAATTCATGAGTGCGACAGAATTAGTTTGTCCGTTTGTTGCTACAAAGGCAACATGTCCGTCAATATAACTGGTCATGAATCCACTACTGTGCCTGGCATCAATATCAGTATCCAAATTAGATAATGCGAATGTTGACATAGCGATAGCGCTGGTTGGTTTGATATCAGCAGTCAGTAATGTCTGACTGGGTGAGGATATATCTGTCAGGGATGCATCAAATAATGATGGATTAAAACCATAATCAGGTGATCCGCCGGTTCCCTTATTTGAGTTTGTAGGACAGTCATAACTTGCGGCATCGCTGACGCTACCCATGCTTGATACCCATGAAGTTGACTTGGGATCTGCTATAAGTTTTTGTTCGTGATCCTGGGCATACATCATAACACTGGTGGCTACTTGTTTCTGGTTGCTGATACAGGTCGTTTGTCGTGCTTTTTCCCTTGCCCGTGCGAATACCGGGAAAAGAATGGCGGCTAGTATGGCAATAATGGCTATTACTACCAGTAACTCGATAAGAGTAAAGCCGTTTCTTTTATTAATCAATTTATTCATTGTTCTTCTCCTTGTTAAATATCAGGTTGATACCTGGTATAATAAAATATTATAAATTCTGTTCAGGAAGTTTATAAACATTGATATTCTTAATGGTAATTACTTTGTTAGCCCCCATCCATTTTGAATATAATGCAATTTTATTAGCCCCCGGCGCCATATCTACCGGTAAATTAACCGGCATGGAGAAAGAACCGAGAATTTTTGAATTTCTCATTACAGTTAATGTTGCCATATAGTTTTGGAAACAAACTTCCATATGATACCATTGATCACCGTAATACATCGCGTATACATTGCTGAAGTTTGGCGGTAATGTATCGGTCAAGCATGTAGTACTGCTACCCATGCAGAATCTATGTCCGGATGCATCACCATATGACTCTCCCGGGGCTCCCCTGCATCTCCATATTCCTGCATAATATCCTGAGCTAACATCAGAAGTTGTTGATGTTGAACCAAGTCCTAATTCGGCAGGATCAGAAATGAACATACCAAGTGCCATACTGTTCCTGTCGCCGGGGTTAGTAGGTTGACCAAATGAAAAATCATATGCTATCAACATACTCGGCATTGCGTCATTTGCATTTACGCGGTAACACCCAACAGGAAGTGTTAAAGCAGCGGATGACATATAAAAATTTATACCGGTACTCGGGTTTGTTACTGTTAAGACATCAGGATATGCTTTTGCGATATAACTACTGCAAAGCGGTAGAAGAATATATCCAGCTTTTAATAAATCATTTGATGGGAACTCTGTAGTGATACTTACGATTGTTGCATGTCCGTCTAAAAATGACAAAATAGATTTTCCACTGTGCCAAATACCAAGGTCAGAGTCGAAACTGTAAATCATCCCGGTACTGTTAGTGTTACTGACATTTCTGTCAGCAGTCAACACTGTAGCTGCAGGATTAGCAATATCACCGATGGATACATTGCATAAATTAGAGTTAAATCCGTATTCCGGATTTCCCTGTGTCCCTTTGCCGGGGCAACTTGGACAATCTAATACACCACCCATGTCACCACTGCCGAGATTAGTTGACCATGAGGCAGAACCAGCAGGGAATAGCATCTCTTAGTGGTCCTGGGCATAC
>CAZNLA010000009.1:0-34361 GCA_964573385.1 uncultured bacterium | reverse complement strand
TGCCTTGTAAAGGCATTTTAATAAGTAACCCCAGGCGCAAGCCTGGGGATTAAAACTTAACATTATCTGCGCCTCGGAGAGGTGCTTTTATAAAGTCGCCTCTCCGAGGCTCATATATTCTGTTTTATATTTATCTTGAGCCTATAAAATAGTAACAAATCTCACGCTTTTATTATCAGCTATGTTTACGAAATACATTTTCTTTCGGTTGAAATCGTACGAAATCGGTCGAAATCGATTCTATTTCGAGTATAGGTTAAGTGACCTTGATAAAAATACTTACTTTTTTATACAGATTTGGTCGTTAACGGCGTATCAACTAAAACTGTATTTCTCCCCATTTTGCGGGTGAAATTCTTACTTCTGCGGGGATATCAGATACTTCCTGACTGCCCGGGTCAAAATAATATGCTCTTCTTACCACCCGTGAACTGGTTGAATCGCCAAATATTACACCGATGTCACTGTGCGTCTTACCATTTGGCATGCCAGTAACGCCCAAATCTTCCCAACCGATATCAATGGTGATTTTATAACTTTTTTCTTCTTTTTTTATGGTTACATTTGCTTTTTCAACCACAGTTACCCGGGCAATTTTTTCTACCCCGGTGGGTGACGCAAACTCAATGGGGGTATCCATCTGCCCGGGAATAATGTACTGATACCGCACCACCACCGGCTTGCCTTTATAATTAGCAACCACAAAACGTTGGTCACCGTTTGCCGGTTTTATCCTGTTGGCAGGTTGGGTATTGTCTGCTGACCAACGGAAATCTATTGCGTCACCGGTATGAAAAAGGGTGTTCTGGTCGCCACCATTATTTTCAAACGGTGAATCATCCTTAACATCAAGCCATAAACGTAAACCCCTTGCCTGGTAACCAATGGCAAAACGCGCAACCGGGTCAGTGGTGGGGAAACTGTATTGGGTAAGTTTCTCCCAACCATTGGTATACCCAAACCCGCCGGCAAAGATAGCCTTCACCGCGCCACGTGCCGTTGTTGGCAGATTTTCGCGGGGTTGTGGTGATATAGCCAGATTAATTGTCCCACCGGTTAACCGTGCCAATGTTTGCAATCCACGCACCTCTGCCACATTTAACGAATCTTTGCCGATAACCTGCATTATCCGCCCATCCGCACCCCTACCAAACCAACCGGAGAAACATTCGTCCCCCAGACTGTTTTCATCAAGTCGCATATTTAATGTCGCGGTGCTTAAATTTTGCTGTAATGGCGCAATACGGGCATCACCGTATAATTGAGTGATAAAAAGACCATCAGTGGTAAATAGATACCGGACGCCTTTATTACCATTAAGTTGAAATATATCACCAACTGGTTTATTTAGTGACACTATCCCCTCGACATTTATTGTATGCTGGATGTCACCGGTCTGAGGTTTAGGGGAATTATGCCAATTAGCCGGATAAGGGTTAGGGTAAGTCCAACGTACCTTACCATCTGATGCCATACTCATGAAAACATTCGACAAATCTCCCTGGTTGCCACCGCCACCACAATTTATTAATAAATTTCCATCCAAATCCGGCGATGACGCGCAAATTTCGTATTTATTAAAATCTTTCAATGGGGTAATTCTGCGGGCATTTGCAAAATCGTAACACAACTGACCGGTTTTAAGAGCAGGTTTCAATTCAATAATCAGGCCTTTATATCTTGCGTATATATCAAATGTCGGCCAACTGCGCATTGCCCACATTGACCCAAACTGCCAATCCAACTGCACTTTCACCTCTGCCGGTTCCGCTTTGCCATTACCGTTATCATCCTGCCATAAAAATACTCCCTGAGGTGCGGGTTGGTCTGCTGACCCATATTTACCCAGAAAATCAGGTTGAACAGTTTTCCACGCTTTCCATAAGACAGTTAAATTCCCGAAAATAACCCGCGGCACCAGATGGTCTTTAACCACCTCGCCAATAAATATCCCCGGCACGCCATACCCGGCATCATTCATCAGGTACAGTTTGCCGTCCCGATATACAGGGTATTGCGGAATGGCGTCGTCAGATGCAGGATACGGTAAATCAGTATGTTCTTCCGGGCGGAATAATATCGATTTCAAACCAGATGTCTCCGGCCATTGTTTAAAATCAAACTCCATCCCTTTATAAAAAGCGCGTTGTAATGGTTTTACTGCTTTTTTACCATTGCCCGGGTCAAGTGCGCCACCACCACCATAATGCGGTGGGCCGATATATTCACGAATTAATTTACCATCGCTATTCCATACGCTTACCCGTTTCGGCAAAAAGTCGTGTTCCGTCACCCAAATCTGGTCACGGTTATCAATTGCCAGGGCAACCGGTTGGTTCATGGTCATCTGGTCATATTTACCCTCGCGACGACCGCCGGGTTTGCCGATTTTCCTCAACATTTTTCCATCCGTGGTGAAAACCTTAACGCATTGTTCTTCCGCGGCAATATCACTAACATAAATCTGACCTTTCGAATCTACACCCAGTCCGGAAGGTACCGACAAACCGGCAGGAATAATAACCTCATGTATGCCGCTTTCAATATTTATTTTCACCACCGTTTTGCCACTTATACCTATAATACTGCCATCTCGCAACTTTAATATCATCCCGGCATCCGGCAACGATACTTCTTTTATGTAATTCGCCTTTTCACGATCAAAAAATACAATTCTGTTGCGGTCTGCCAGCGACAACAAAATATATTGCGCGGTGATAACCATTCCGCGGATTCCGGCAAAATCTGTCGACTTTTCTTTAACAAAACAGGCATCAGTGCGTTTTTTTTGTATATCCGGTGGGTTGCCGACCCAATTGTATGTTTTTAAACTTAATCGATTAACCGCCAGCGAATTACCCATCCAACCTTTTTCACCCGCGACGTATAAAATGTCACCATCAGTGGCAATAGCATTGGCGCCGGACAAACTGAGCCACAAAGTGCCCCATTGCTTTTTACCATCCGGGTCTATCTGGATTATTGAATGTCCTGCCTCTGCCAGTGACGCGCCAATGAAGATTCTGTCACCGTCTGAATATGCGCATAATGGCCGTTCATGGTCTGACAACCACCCGCCACTGCCACTTGGCCGGATATACCATGTGCCGGGACGCTGAAGTGTATCCCAGGGGGGTGAACCGGGGGTATTAAATGCTCCCTGAAAATGAGTGGTTATTGCGCCATGGGTAATCCCCCGCCAGCAATAATCACCTGCCGGCACCGGACGGCCAATATCGTCACGACCATCCCAATAGTCAATATTTGCACCTTTTAAGCGGGATTGACCGGAGATAAGGTTGCGGATACGCGTGCCGGTTTTATCCTCGACAACAATCGTAACAAAAGCATCATTGCGTAAGGTATATGTAATCGGAATCTTAATTTCTTCAGCAACATCTTTCTGCTCTGCCGTGGCAGAAATTACGACCATTGCCAGCAAAATTAGTAGCAATATCACCCATTTATTCATTGCTAAACCACCTTATGAAACCTTAAAAAAAGATTTCAGTTTTCAGATATAATCGAAGTGACCTTTATAAAAATTTCAAACTGAAATCATGACTTTTTATATGGGTTTGGTGCTATATCCGACTGATCCGGCAAATACGACTGATTAGGAAATTTCGCCGGGAGACGAAGTCAATTAAATTTTCAATTTTATTTAAAACAGTTGATGGCGATGAGTCGTAAGCGGTGAATCTTTTTACCATCCCTTTGCTTTTGGGTACAATGATGCTCTGCCACAACCGCCTTCTTTGCATTTACCCCAAGCGCAATCGGGACCCAGGTTATCAAATACTACCGGCACAATATCCTGAACTATCCCGCGTATCTGTTCAAACATCGCGCGTATTTCCCATTGCGCGCGACTACAAAGCCGTTTACAGCTAATCTCTGTCAATTGCCTGCCATTTACCGTCACCACTATTTCTGTCTCACAGGCGTTAGGCAGTATAAATCTGGCATCTTCATTTATCTTTTCGCCAACGGCATCAGGATTCGCGATTTTCAGTATATTCTGCAACCGTTCATACTTCTCTCCCAAGTCATCCATTATAGAGTTATAAAATTCCAATGCTTTCGGATTATTTGCCACTGATGGGGGAATAATATATTTAAAATCTGCTTTATCAACATATCGTTGGCTTTGCTGGGCATAACTGGCTATGCGATGTCGCACCAATTGATGCGAACAGGCGCGGGAGATGCCACTAACGCCAAAGGTGAAATGAATATGTTCAAGAATACCCCAGTGACCGCGTTTCAGCACTTTATCACGCAACCATTCACCCATGGCGGCTTCGCTTTCCAGCGGTTTAATGCCGTCAAAACCGACTTTGCTGTAACAGATACGCGCTGCCGAATATGCAGGCAATAATGTGCCGGTCCAATGGAGTAATTGTACTGTAGTTGCTACTTCGCGACTGTTAGTTGCTGACATGGTATATCCTTGAAAATAAAAAATGCGCTGAAGATATATTTCTCCAGCGCATAACTTTTTCCTTTAAGAGACAGGGTTAAGATTATTCCAGTATTCTTACCCGTACCATTCTTCTGCCCCAGTGAATGGCTTCGTGACGGTCGGGGAAACATACATCAATGATATTA
This sequence comes from uncultured bacterium, assembly GCA_964573385.1. Taxonomy (GTDB): domain Bacteria; phylum Armatimonadota; class Hebobacteria; order CAIYQO01; family CAIYQO01; genus JBAXQQ01. The sequence goes on along the minus strand of CAZNLA010000009.1, from coordinate 29,750 downwards.
CCTTTGATTGCTCCACCGGTATCGGCTGCCACTGCGTAACCATAACCGTCAACATAAACACGAGTACCCAACGGGATAACTCTTGGGTCTACTGCTATTACACCACGTCCGGCTTTCATACCGGTGGCGGTGTAACCAGATGCCCATTTGCCACAACTTAACGGACCCGGATCATATGCTGTCGATTCCATTAAAATTACTGTACCGGCAGCGCGGGACGCTAATTTGCCGCGTGAAACTAATGTCGGGGTAGGATTTTTTACGACACGTTCGCTGGATGTCCAGCGTTGTGATTCCTGCCCGTCTCTTTTCCACACCACAACAGTCAGTTCTTTTATCCCCGGAACCCCCTGCCTCACAGTCTGACAACTGCTGGCAGTACGTGGAATATAACGCACCCGGGATGGCGGAGCTATATTAACCTGGTATTTTACAACTTCGCAGGTTATGCGGGTAATTGTAATTTCCATACCATCTTTGGTTGCGGTATTGCCAGCAGGTGTTAGCCGGTCATAGTCACCAAGCATTATATTTTCCTGGTGCAAAACCGTCTGTACCGTTGGCTTTATGGTGATTACCTCGCGACGCTGTCCATCAACATTGATGAATACGTGCAACGGTGTAATCGTTGTCGTTGGCTGTGTCCGCTCGGTGTCCTGGGCGGTAACAACAGCCGGGGTTATCATCGCCACTAAACCGGCAATAAATATACCCATCGCTTTGTTAAACTGCTTCAATGCAGAGTTCTCTTCTTTTTGCGGCTTCCCTTGGAAGCGCGAACCTCTCTGGCTCATCGCAAACCTCCTTAGATCAGCTACCTGATCTGGTGCTGGTGCGTGTAACGCTGAGCGGGCTGCGTTTCTATCGATGACCGTAACTGTAACTTGTACTGTAATGATACGATAACCGTATTAGACTTATTTACAAAGAATTAATGATATCTTGCGAATATCATCAATCTTTCCAAAATAGTCTACTGCAGACCGACAACGCGGTCGGTGAGATTTCCCAATCGGATAACCCCCCGTGACGGTATTGTCGTAAATAGCTTACCTGTGGATAACTTTCCTTGTCAAACGGAATTCGACCAAAATTTTAAGGTAAACTCGAATAAAAAACAGGTGAGACACTACATGTAGTCAGTTAAACAGTTATTCATCGCCATTATTTGTGTTAAAAAAAATTTGAAAAAAAAATTGAAAAAATTTAAAAAGATGAAAAAATACCGTTTTTTTGCGCATTTTCTGGTAAAAATTTCATCATTTAATGACCAATTGGCTTATTATCGTCGCCAATGTGCCGACAGTGGTGGTTATTATTAACCACATCAACCGGTCAATTTTATTAAATAATTCGCTAATCATCCCCTTCATCTCATCTATTCTTTCCCGCAATCCTTCTGATTCGGTTTGCAGGCGATTTATGGGGACACAACTTACCGCGCAATCACGCGGTTCTGATTTTATTTCCATTTTATACTCCTTTTTTATTTGTTAAATTGTCAATTAAAATAGTCAGAACCTAATCCAAATAAATTAGTAACATTTTCAATATATATTAGCCACGGAGTGGCGACATAATGAGTAACCCCAGGCGTCAGCCTTACTGTTATACACATTTTTTAAATTAAAGATGCTTTTACAAAACTTATTTTTTAAAATGTTCAGGTTGCAGATTTGTGGTAGGCGAAAACCACCCCGACCTTCGGCCACCCCTCCTTGCCAAGGAGGGGAACTTAAAATGAAGATTTTAATTATTTACACAGACATTATATTGTCAACTTATTACATAACTCCCCTCCTTGGCAAGGAGGGGGCAGGGGGTGGTTGGGGTTGTATATTTTGCAACTGCCTGTAAAAAATGTGTATAAGGGTGATACTTACGCCTGGAGTTACTCATGAAAATGCCTTTCCAAAGCATTAATTACCCTTAAACCGAAAACTTGTCCAATTTATTTGGGTTAGCAATTAATCAACAAAGATAAATAATTTGCTTTGAGTTGTATAGAATACTATACAGTTCCCCTACCTTTTTACAATACAATTTATCTTCAATCAAAACAAAATATAAAAACTCAATTTATATATGAAGCACAGAACCAGTAAAATATGGTAACAATGGCATATCGGGACTGACACCGAGTAGCGAAGCTATGAAGGTGTCTGTCCCAACATGTTTTATATGATTTTATAACTACCAATAAATTTCTTCTTTTGTGTTCTTTGCGTTCCTTTGTGGTGAATAATTACTGGACTGTCGCTTAAGGTCACTTCGACAAGCTCAGTGACCGGTCGCTGAGCCTGTCGAAGCGACCATTTAAAACAGATTTCTCGTACAAAGCAAAGGTCCAGTAATTACCCTTTATTGGCAAAACCCGCATTACATTTCTCTTCCAATTCCACTACTCGCTGTGTAAGTTGTTGCACCGCGACCCATAGCACACCACACAGGTCTAGCGGGTTTAACCCTGCGGGATTATCACCAAGACCAAAAGTTTCGGCAAAATCTTCTGCCATTACCCCGATATGTTTTGTCCCCGGCGTCGTATTATATTCCCATTCTTCTATCTGTATTCCACAAACTTTTTCCAATATTTCCGCGCCATTTAACGGGACAAAATTATTTTTTAATTGTCGCGATGACGCGGAATACCACACGCCGTCGGACCCCAAATAGCACCCGGCGTTGGGGGTGGTTAACCATGCTCCCGCGCCATTATCCCACCAGTGGAAAGTTCCGGCATTGTTGCGTAGTGTTAAACCGCCATTCGCACCGATTTTAAACTGGGCGGCGCGGTCAACCGTGGTGGTGGTGCCATCAGCAAATACAAAACAGTTTGCCATATTACTGCCATTCGCGTTATACCCACAGGCAAATGAATACGCGCCGGCGGTATTTGCCCTGCCACCCGGTATACAACCATATTCACCACTGGCAGAAACATGGTTGCCATACCCGCCACCGATGGTGGCGAAACTGGCATAGTCATAAATAACATTACTTTGACCACCCCCAATGGTGGCATCACTGGTGCCGGTTATGCTGTTAGACCGTCCACCGGCAATGGTATGTGCTGTGCTGTTGCCGACTGCACCACCACTGATGATATTGTTGTAACCACCACTGATGGTATGCATCTGTGCATAAACACCACCATTCGCCGTGATTTGATTTGACGCGCCACCGGCAATTACACACAGCAGATGATTAACAAGAACCTGATTATTGTAACCACCGCCGATGAAACTGTTGCCACCATATGGTTCGCCGCCACCGGTTAATGTATATGCACCGGCAATATTGTTTTCATTACCACCGACAATTGCCGACCGCAAACCGGCAACGGTATGGCTTTTCCCCGAGAATATACCGGCATAATCTCCCGACGCAACCTGCGAGGCAATTGACCGTTCGTACACCATATCAACCGCTTTGCCACCTCGTGTATTGCCTGTAATATTTTCATTGCAGCGGCGTATAGCAAAGGTCGAATTATCCTCGGTCAATGGCGACACGGCATTGCCGGTTAATCGTGACCAATTCGTCCCGTCATCACTAACCATCATATAACCGTTGGTATCACGTTTTATGCCACCGCGACCATCATTCACCCACCAAACCACGGTTTCATCGTTACTGTCGCCCACTACCTCTACCCAGGGGGTAAATAACCGCGTCTGCAGCGAACTGCAGTTGATATTTGTAACCACACCCATATTAATATCAAAATCTGCAACTGCTAAACCATACCCGCTAACCGCGGATTCAATGGTTATTGTACCGGTGTCAGTCAATACTAACTGGTAAGAACCATCAGAATAGCCATATGTATCCACATTACCGGTTCCGGTGAAATGCGTTCCGGCTACTATGGCGTTAATATCACTCACCGACAGAATGCTACCATCCAGTGATACTGTAGGTGTCGATAACCAGATAGAAAAAACTTTCCATCGCGCGTTAAACTCATCCTGTGGCAGATAAAACACCCGTTCATTCCATTCCGCCGCAGTAAGCACTTCATCCTGTATAAACAGGTCTGAATCTTCAAAATAATTCGATTCCATAATTTTCTCCTTTTTTTCGGAATGCTGAGGACAGCATTCCCTACATTTAATCCGGATTTTGCATCTGTACATAAGCTGGTATAAATCATAAATCAAGCAAAAATCCTATTAGTAAAATATTATCTTATTTTGTCAGCACTGGCAATTGCTGATACACCAATTGTAAAATATCTATTTACTGTTGCCGTGCCAGCACAAATAATTCCATTTAACTCCACCGGTGATAATATCGGCATTGATAACATCTCTGCTTTTTCCGCATCGCAACTTTCAACCCATCCGGAATTATCATCAGCATCAACCTTCACAACTGTGCGGTATATATCTGCCAATGCGATATTTATGTAAACCACACGGCATAACATACCATCAATTATATTACCAGTTCCATTTAAACAAACGGCGTCCCCGGGTTTTCTGTTCCACAACGCAGTTCTGCCGGTTATCGTTGTAAAACTCTTATCTTTCAGCAATTTTCCGGCATAGCCGGTATATTTCATCGCGGAATCCGATGTTGTGATATTGGCCGGACAATTAACCACAATATCTGCGCCAATGTCACCGGTTTGCGTTACCACCCCACCGTTTGCCACGTAATTTGCTGCCACTGCCACATCTGCACCCGGATCGGCAATAGCAATACCGGCAGGCGCCAAAAATGGATCTGCACCATACCCGACGCTATATGTTGCCGCGTTAACCGGCAATGCCAATGCGGCGCGACGTATTTGCAATTCATCATCTTCAAACCATACCCGCAACTGGTACATTCCGGCAAGCATTTTCATTAAATCCCAGGCGTTATTGCCTTTCATACTCCATGGCATTTCTCCCCGCCAATCATTTGCCGCGCTCAACTTCTCATTTAATGGTGGATCACCACCGCGGTTACCCCACCATTGCCCGCCTTCAATGCTGTTATTGCTTGCCTGCTGCCATATTTTCATATTATTTACCCCGGCACATTCCGCAATTAAGGCAATAGCCTCATCCGCCGGGATATCATGTAACGATGGCAAATTATTAACTCTTTTAAACTTCAATCGCTCCAACCGGCATATTGCCGCCACCCGCAATGTAGTGCCGGTATTTGTCATCCGTGCCTGTTTCCCGGTTACCAGCATCTCTCCCCGTTCAACGCTCAATATTCTGCCATCGGCCAACTCTATCTGCTGTGATATCATTATACGGTTGGCATCCGGAAACCCGTTAAATAACATATTTGCCTTTCCACAATCATACGAATATTCCATATGCCCGCCAAGCAAGCTATCTGTTATCTGCTGCCAATCATTCAACTGTTCCGCAACATGCGTGCGCCGAAAAATGCGCCAACCCTTCACCGCCGGGGTATGGTCGCCATCACCGCTTAAGGAAACGCGGTGTAACCCACCACCGGCATCGGCAATCTGCGCGTTAACATCAGCCGGCACCACCCCGCAATAATCAACATCGGTTATGGTTCCACTGGTGTCAAAATATCCTGTCGTGGCAAATTTCATGGCAAACAACACCACCGAATATGTTGACGCGTCGGCAGAGATACTCAGATTACCCGTTGTTGCCCCGCCCACCCCGGGGATATACCATACCCGGGTAAAGGCAGAACAGGTGATAACTATATCCCCCATAAAATCGCGCACTTCCCAGCAAATTTCAGCATCGTTTATATAATGGTAATATTCTGCCGGGTTTAATGGCAATGCGGCAGTAATTACACCGTTAACGCTTAAAAATGGTGGTTTGCCGGTGCCAAATGTCAGCATTTTCCCATTTCCCCATTGCAATTGCCATTCTGCCGGTTGCCCATTCCGTTTTACCACACATGTTATCCACGGTGCCACCGGATGCTGATAATTTGCAACCGCTGTGGAAACACCATTTTGCGGCCAATGCAAACAGCCATCTTTCACCTGCCATCCCGTTGCCTGCCAATCAGCTATACTCATCACCGGCAAACCATTTACACGGTGTTGGGGACGCAAAATAATCGCCCCCAACGCGCCATCATACTCCACATTACTGCCGGTTAAGGCGGCATCTTTCCCCGCCACCCCATTTATGGCAACCCCCGGGGTGACGGTTTCATCTGCTTTGCGCACCCATACCCGCGTTTCACATTTAACGCCCGTTGTCATTGCTCTGCCCTTTCAGATCAATAGCCCCCTGCACACCCAGGTACCCCAGCAACGCGGTAATCGCTGGCCATGCAACATCACTCAACTTTGCCTCACCCGTCAATACAGTTGCCGTCAGCATCAGCAACGTGCCGGCAAACCCCAAAAACTTCCGGCTACTCAACCGAACTTTCATATCATTCATCTCGCGCCTCCTTTAATAGACTTCTTAAACTTTTCCCAGGGGAAATTTTGCGGGTCATTTTTGCGTCCTGGCGGATATGCCACATCGCGATGCCCCACAACCTCTTCCCAACTAATACCATACCGCGTCATCAACACCCGGCAAATATCCGCAACCTTAACCAATTGCGCATCCGGCCAATCCTGCCCGGGCAAATTCTCCATCTCAATCCCGACAGAAATACCGTTAATATCCCGCTCTCCATGCCAATACGCCCTGCCCGCGTGCCATGCCACATCACCAACCGGCACCATCTGCACCACCTCTCCACCCCTCGACACCACAAAATGCGCGCTCACCCGGCTTTGTGGCGATGACATCCAACGCAACGCACTGTTAAACTCCCCCGCGGTACCATGCAACACAATCATCCGCACATCCCTACCCTTCACCCGCCGATAATTCGGTGACGCCACCACCCGCGCCCCCACAAATTCCGCCTGCATATTAAACCTCCTTCACCAAATAAAAAACGACCGGCACAGCCGCCGTTAAAAAACGACAACTGCCCGGCCTCGTGGACCATTCATATTAAACTGACGCAAATAGAGTACACCTGTTTGCTATTTTTGTCAAGGGGGTGGTTGTGAAAGATAATATTTATTTAGAAATTTTATTTCATAAATGGATAAAATAAATAGCTACAGATTGACGAAATTCTAATATGAATTAGTAAATAACATTACACTTTTTAATTCACATTTAATTTTCTGACTAATATAATTTATTACTATTATTTACAATATTGTATATCAGGAACATGGCTTTTTCCAAGAATATTAAACTCTTTCGGATCAACAATACATAATTGTTTCTTAATAATTTCTCTCATTTCCTTGGCTGGCTCTAAACAATATTTAACAAACTCTTCAGGAGTGATATCTTCTTTTTTTTGTATGTGAGGGTATAAAAGCTTTACAAAAGCAGTACAAAGCCTTTTTATAGCAGTTAAATCTCTTTTATCTGCTCTACTAGGAATAGAAAGACATTCATCAACAATAGCGGAATAAACTAGTTCATCTCGAAGCGAATGCATAACCTCTGCAAAATATTCAGTATTAATGGCCCATCCACTTGCTATTAAATCTTGATTTAATCTTGGAATTTTCCATCCTTGGATAAATCCATGGAACCGATCAAGTGTTGCTGATTCTTGAAATATACTATTTATTTTCTCTACCATGTTTTTATTAATATCAAATCTTTCAGCGTCAATATTTCCTAAAACAATAATGCCAGAATCTGCAACCATTTGCGCATCAAATCCTTTGATCTCTCCAAATTCCATATAATGCTTGAGTGCAGATTGAATTTGATTAGGTTGTTCAAATGAAATAGATTGACTTTCATCAAAACCGATATAATCAAATCGTGTGATCAACCCACCCATTTTTTTTGCATTATCGTAAACTAAAGTTGCCCTTGATACTGTACCGCCAGTTACAAGCCAACCTCTTTTACTAATTTTTTCATAGATGTAACTCTTACCAGTACCTTTTGGTGCTAACTCAATTAAGTTTATTCTTTTTTCAACAAAAGGCAACAGTCTACGTAAAAAGAATAACTTTTTATTCTCATCTATTTCTTTAGTTTCTTCATCTATATAACCATTAGGGTTATAATCTACTGCAGAAATAATCACGTCAATCCATTCATGTATGTTGAACTGTTTACGAGCTTCTCTATAAAAATTAAGATCTACTTTATATGGACAAAATGGCTTGTAACTAATCAATTGAACTTCATTAGAGTTAATCTTCTTTTTTTGTGTTTCAACGGAAGAACCAAATAATTTATTTGAAAAGTTTGATTCCAATTGAATAATCTGATTATCTTCGAATTCATCATCACCTAAACGAAGTTCTACAATTCCCCAATTTTCGCTTTCCCGTAAAAGTGTATCAGCCCACTCATCCAAAACTTCTTCAGTAACTATGCCAGATGCACCGTTTTTATTACCACCAAAATCTGGTAACTCAAACTCAACTATTCTTTTTTTAATATTAACATTTATTCTTAATCTGGCAAGAAACTTAACAGTATTCCCACGGGTTAAGTCATATTTAATTACTTGAAATGATTCTCTATCTGGTATATTTTTTTTAATGTAAGTTAAAACACTATCATAATCAATAGAACCATTCTGGTCTGAGAACTTCATAACTAACCAGTCACGCATATATGATGGCATACTCAGATTAGAAAAAAATTCTGATCGTTTTGGGTCTTTTAAAACTACCATATCTGCAAATATTTTTTTTACTTTTTCTTCAATCATAAACTTCACCTTAGACAAATAATGCGCAACCTTGCTCCTTGAACTCAATAATTTTAATTTCAAGGTCTTCAACTTCACAACTCAAAAAATCCGCTAAACAACTAATACACATAAACTCTATAATTTGCCTTCCTAATAATTTCTTGCATAATGCTATTTCATTTTTAGAAAGGCTTATATTACAATCTCTACATATTATATGTTTTTTCATAAACACCTACCTTCATTAAATACCATCATCAATTACAATACCGCGACGTTTTATTTCAACAGATTCGCCATTTTTATTATATAATTTATTTAGATATACGAATAATGTATATCTTTCACCCACTTTTAAATTATTAAACTCCAATGTCCATTCATTTTCAGACTTTTTATTACCAATAATTGTTTCATTATCTATTTCTGCTTTCACAATATTAATATTACCAATTGTCTTAATATAAAAAACAGCCTTACCATCACTAGCCAATGAAACATTCCGTTCTATTAACTCATACGAAAGTTCTGAAATATTATTTTGTTTTTTATTTGAAAATAAAATAACTGGTACTAAATACTCTTCTGGAGTCATACCACCATGGATTTCTCCAGGAGCGCTACCAGAACATTTAAAATGATGATGTGTTAAATACAATAAATATTCTTCATCTTTAAATGTATTTGAGTATTCATAGGTAGATACATCAGAAGATACTATACAATATCTCCCTAAACTACAGACTTCTGCTTCTTTAGGAGCATCTATACCAGACTTTTGATGAAAAGCTAAAGCAGCAAGTCTACTCATGCCATGGTCAGATGTTAATACAACATTCTTATCTGGATACTTTAATAAAATATCCTTTATCTTATTTGCAATTATATCAATAATTTCAAATTGTTTTGCAATTATTGTAAAATAATTGTATTGGGCATTACAATCTTTAACATGACTAATGCTATCAAAATCATCATATTTTTCATTAAATGTATCATTGGGTATATTTTTCATATTCACTGAAGTAATTGTAGGATTAACAGCACTCCCTATATATACCTCATTTTGAATATTACTATCTATTTTTGAAATTTTATTAATCAATAAATCAAGCCACTCAATCCCTAATCCATCAATCCATAGATAATAAGCATCAGTTTTTTGTTTAATATTATTAAGCAAATTAGAACGAGTTTTTACCGACAATATATCACATTCTTTGACTAACTCATCAATATAATCATCAAAAATATTTTTAATTTTTATTTTTTTATATAACTCAAAATATGAGGCTAATTTATTATTATTAATGACTTTGTTTTCAGATAAATATATGTACAAACTATCAAACTTTTCTTTCAATAATGCGCTAAAATCGGATAAATTTTTGCCTTCATTTAATAATTCAGATACAACTTCAATGATTTTACATCTCTCTTCTATTGTTTGACTGGTAAGAATCTTCAATTTTTTACGTCCATCTAAAATTGAATTAAAATTAAACCAAAAATCAGCACTTAGTTTTGAAACAGACAGTGCTTTTAAGGAACGCTGCCGTTCAAGTACCCAAACATCAAAATCATTTATAATTAAATTATCACTAAGAATCGCATTTTCAACATGATAAGGAATTTCATTATATGACTTAGCTTTATTCACTGCGAATGAAATGTAATCATGTGTTTCATTTAATCCAAGTTTATACCACAACCAAAACAGCCATCTTCCAAAGGAATTATTAGTGTCACCCAATTCATCCCACCTATCCAACAATTGAATTGCATCAAAATTCACAACATTCAAGGCTGTAGTAATTAATTTATTGAGTTTACCTCCAGATTTGTCAAGGTAATTGGTTAATAATGTCCAATGTTCATCTTTCCCTAAATCTTTTGATAATATTGAACCTTCTTTAATACTTCCTTTTAAATATTCAAAGGGACTTTCAATTATATGAATATTATATATTCCAGATGATTCAGATAAAAGTTTATATTTACCAGTTATAATGATAGCACCAGATGAAGCTATATTCTCATCCCATAATTTAATCCAACCTTTAATACCTTTAGCAGAATAATTATTCTTACATGTTGATAAAAACTCATTTGAATATACTGTTAATTCAAATGTGGAAGACTCTTCTTCAATTTCGTATATTGAAGAAGAATATCTCTCATCATCTAACTCACCAATAATGTTTAGAAACAAATCTTTACCACAAAATATTGGAAGCCATAATCTATATTTCGAAAGTGTTTGTGTTGTAATAATTGAAAATAATTTTCTCGTTCTTAGTTCAGTCTTTTCACCAAATCTTAGATATTCTCCAATAGCTGGAATTAATACCTTTTCATCATTGATTGTCTGTAAAAAATTATTTACTCTACCTAAATCAGGAAGAACATCATCACCAGCACAAAATAAATCATCTGAAAGTTTAATTATTCGATCAGCTTTTTCAACTAAAACTTTAATTAATGCATTGTAATTAAACAATGAGTTAGTGAAAACTACTCTTACAGGAAATCGAGATATTACATCTCCATCCATCTGAAGATTATAAATCACTTCTTCCAAACTCATTCTTTGCACTATCAAATTTATCACCTTCTTTGATCTAATCTTTTTCAATCATTAATAAACACGCCTCAGTACTGCTGTCCAATAATTTAGTTATTTCAGTACGTAGTTGAGCGTCAGAAAGTTTTGACAACTTCTGTTTAGCTTTATTTATAATTTCTGATTTTAATTCTGACGATATATATTTCTCTGTTAATATTCTTATCTCTACAATTTTTTGGTGCCAGATTACTACATCTCTCGAAATGATACTACGGATTTTTTCTTTAACTTCATCAATATGTGGTAATAATAAAGTTTCATATTTATCAGACGTGACATAAGAAAGAAACGCTTTATTGATTTCAAATACGTTTGATAATACTGAATAATCATCATTTGACAAACTGTTGATTACCATTTCAATGTTATTAATATCAACTCTATCACCTTGTTTTAATAAAAATAAGATATTAAACACATCAGTTTTATTTGGCATAACCCAATATATAGGTATCATCCATTTAATACACCAATAAGATATATCATCAGTTGCTGTTTTATTTTGCCAAAGTGTTATTACCTTATTCTTCATTTTTAAATATTCTAATTCAAATAATATTTTATTAATATTTGCATTAAAATTATTTTCACTCTGTGCAAATGAATCTATATTCAAACGATTCAATACTTCATCAACTTCATCAAATGATAATTTACTTCCCTTAGTTTCTAGATAACTTTTCAAAACATCACGTGGATTTTCTATGTTTTTAATAGCATCATCAAGTTTATTTTCAAATGTATCTAAAACACCACACTTTTCGTCAACACCCATACCTACCCATTTATTATTTGAAATCTCACATATAAAGTTAATTGCTTCATTGTAAGAACAATTAAGATTCTTATAGACAACACCTGGAACTTTAATATTATTTAACTTATTTTCAAAAATATTTCGTAATTTTTCTACAGATTTTGCTGTACCATTAATTACATCATTCACTTTTCCAACTAATCTTATATCAAGTGTCAATAAAACTAATTTATCTTTAACATCCTGCTCTTTCCATTGCCATACTTCCTCCTGAAGTGTATCTCTCAACATATTAAATAAATCAGAAACAGTAAAGTTATACTTTTTACAATAATCTAATGTTTCTGGATAATTAGTGTTAATAAAGTTTTTTATTCCGATTGCCAAAGTATGTTTATCTGTATAACACTCTTTTAATATAGCAACATATTCCTTTGCTTTTAATTTAATTAGCGAAACAGAGTCTTCATATACAGCTTGTTGAGATCCTGTTTCACTAATATATTCCTGATATTTCGAAACAATTTCAACCACACCTTCTTTAATACCGGCATATTTATCATTATCCAAATATTTTAATGTCCAAAAAGGATAACCTATTTTGGATATTCGTATCCTAATGTTTTTTCTCGCATGATCATTATCACCGATATCTTCTCCGGGTAGATTAAAAATTCTTTTTGAAATCTCTTTAAACCGTTTTTCATTATCGCTTTCACTTGATACTTTCATACCCGCAGATTTTCCACTACACATAGCATTTATCATTGTAGCAGTTGTCTCTTCATTTAATCGGTGAGAATTAGTTCCATCATTCCATGTGAACTTACCTAAATAGAATCGCATTACAAAACCTAATAAATAATGACACCCTAATGTATCATAATACCCTAATTCCGCTTGCATTTTTTCCCATAAATCACTTAACACCACTGTACCCAATGCGAATTGTGCATCAATAAATGAACATAATTTTGCAATGCCTTCAGATACCCTTGTATTGTTAGCATATTTAAGTTCATCAATAGTATCAATTTCCCAAACAGCATTATCTTTAAGAGTATCTACAACATCTTGATACTGTTGATTGAAGTTTTTTTGTTTATCATTCGTCATTTTCTTATTATCTAATGTAACTTTAGTTAATCCATAATATGCAGCGTTACCACCACCAGATTTATACAAAGTAATTTTCTTTATAATAGTTTCAGGAGCGTTTGGAAAAAAGTCTAATATATTTTTTTCAATTTGTGAGATAACATTCTTATTTGAATACATCATAGAACCACTTGGTATAACATTTGTGAATAATAATAATTCTTTCCCAATTGCTGAAGATATCCATTCACCGCATAATTCTGATGCTTCATTGCGAGATGAATTAGCACTCCCGATATTTCCGCTTTTTTGTGCTAAACTAGCTGTAGCAATCAATCTAAAATAATCTTTGCTTTTTTCAATATCAAATGGAGATGTTATAATGCAAATCATTAATCGTTTTGAGTCTTCTTCCTTTAATATTTTATTGCATTGTTCTTTAATTTTACTTAAATTGTCAACACCATCAACTACTATTAATAAAAATCCAAACTTATATTTTACTTTATTTATAATTTCACTTAACTTTAATATTTTTGAATTAATCTGTTGCATCGTCCCCCAACAAGTTTCTAATTCAATTCGTTTGACTATTGTTTTTTCTTCTGGCATAAATTGTTTTTTTAAAAATGATCCTATTGTCCCTGAAGTATCAAAAAGTAGGCTTAATGGTGTTGCTTCTTTATGTTTCTTAATTTCTAAATCAAGATCATCACCACCACTATTGTATGGTAATTCAATTCGAAAATCTTCATTGCGATCCTTTGCAAGAACAATAATTTTAAGTTTATCATAAAACTCGTTTAAATATGAAGAAACAATATCTTTACTTAATTGACCATAAAAGCAATCTGCTAAAGTATTTAATGTTGCTCTTATTCCACGGTTGGAAGATGATTTTCGTAAAGAATGACTAGAACCGACTGTAGAAAGCAATAACATAGCACCTTTGAATACTCTCAAAGCCTTCTCATCACTTATCAATCGCTCTACTTTACGATAGTGCTTTAGACATTCCTCAGCATCAGGAGTTAACTCCTTAACACCTCCAGAATTTTTAACAAAATAATAATCCCATAAATAATCAGGTGTAACCCATTTCCAATCTTCCGGACCATTATCATGAATAAAGTTCTTGAAGCCATCGCCATCATCACTTTTTAAAAATTTAAAAATACTTCTATTTGATGCGGCAAATCCTGCGACTTTCGACACTAAATGAACACTCATAGGATGTATCGGAAAAGTTTTCTTTAAATCATTAATATCCATATCTTCACCGGGATCGTCCATAAACTCATGCGCTTTACCTTTGATAGATTCATATAATTGGTCACAAACATCTTTCCAATTATTTAACATCCCATCTTTTGTGATGATACTTTCACCTATAAGTTTATATGCAGTTTTCTCAGTTAATGAAACATCTATTTTGTGAAATCTCGCTTCTGCTTTTCCCATATTCTTATCTTCTATTGAAGCCAGCAAACCAGGAAATTCATGCATTACATAAATGATAAAAAATGGCATATCTTTCGCTATTAGCGATAATTGTTGAATAATATCTAAGTCATTATGTCGAATATATTCTGTAAACTCGTCCCAAATGATAAACATTCCAGTTTCAGCTAACTTTGGATTTCCATCAAATACATCTTTTAACCACATTTTGAATGTTTCCAAATCGGTTGCAAGGCCAATATCTTTTAATTGGAGTATCTCTTGAGCTGCCAGACATGCGTCAACATCACCAATCATTACACATTCATAAAACTCATCAAAACAACCATATATACCCCATATTTCTGGATATTCTTCTTTATTGAAGTCTTCTTCAAGAGTTTTTTTAAAAATTTCTGTTTTATTTTTCACAGCATCAACTAAAGAATTCCTACCTGTATATCCAAAATTATTATCACGTAAAATATTTCTCACAGATTTTTCAACTTCCATTAAAAACTTGTTTGAAGTATTTAACTGTTTGCACTGACCACTTTTGAAATCTACATAATATCTACCATTCTTTCTAACGCCTAAAAACTTATCTTTACAATCAATGAATAGTTTGTTTTTACTTAAAAAGTTTTCAATGATACTGTAATCATCTTCAAGTAAATGTTTAATTACAATAGCAGAATAGGTTTTACCAGTACCGTATGCACCACGAATCCAAAAATGCCTTACAACATCATCGCTTTCATGTCGTAATGACTTTGTTAACACTTTTACTGCATTTACCATATCATCACTGACTATATATCTTTTCCAAAAATCCACTTGTCTTTTTTCTGTACCTACATCGACAACAGATTCATAACCGGGACTAAGTTCTATAAAATTATCATAAAAATATGCCATGATTATATTAATCTCCTAATACTAAATCAACAACATCAAGAGATGTTTTAGAACTGTTTAGCTTTATATTATCTAAATCAGCAACAAATGATATAGAAATAAACTCTGGAAAAGCATTTGCTAAATCTTTCACTATTGATTTAAATAATGATTCTTCTAACCCAAAGATAACTACTGGATCCATACCAATAAAATGTTCTGGGCGTTTCACCCTTAAACTGGCAAGTTCCTTTAATGTGAAATCATAATGACCATCCAATTTCTCAGCATACACAAATAAAGCATATAAAATTGCCTCTGCTATAGGTGTTGTCCACCCTTTCTTATAGTATTTATATGAGTTACCCATCGGAATTGGAACACCCATCTCAAGAGTATTTCCAATAGGACTTTTAGTAAATGTTTCCCCTAAAGACGAAACGGAATTTTCTCTTTGTTTCTCAGAATATGTATCACCAATAAGAAAAATTAAATCAGCTTTTTCATATATTTCTTTAAGTTTCACATGAAGAATATACCACTTCATTAATGGTGAATTGTATGCCAAATTTGTCCAAATTACAGCCCATACAAAAGGATGATATAGTCCTATTTCTATTAATTTCTTTCCTAATGCAGTAATTTGTCCATTTTTATTTGTTTGAGGATTGACATAAATTAATTCGGAATCTTTTAGATACCTTCTCAAAGAATCATATTGTTTATTGCCTAATACTTTCGAACTCCAACAATCATTTTGCAATTCATAAAAATGCTCTAAAAAAGATTCTCTAAAACCGAACGTACAATATCTATCCATTCCAACGTAAACCATATTCCCCCCCCCCGATAAATGTAATGATTGTGCAACCTTGCACCCTTTGTCAATCTTAGATAGACAATTTCCGCAATAAACGCACTTGTCAATTTTGATTTCTATTTTTCTGTTTTCATTTATATTAAATGCACTTGAAGGACATTCTATCATACAGGTTTTGCAACCGATGCAATATGCGACTTTATTAGCCACACTTCTTAGCCAGCTAATGACATATCTATCCATTTTATCATATGGTCCATATGTTACCTCTGAACCATCATCATTTATATTAAAATAAAACGATAAATTTCTTATTATTTGTTCACCGTTATTGTTAGATCTTTCAATAATTGGCCCAATAATTCTTGATACATCAATCCATTCCTGTGATCTTTCAATAAATACAAACTTAATCTCATTGTTCTCTATTAATTCATTAACTCTTTGAGTTCCATTCGGTAATCCATCTCCTCCCATTCTCGCTCCCCATTTTACACCCTCTATATATTTTTTTACATCATTTTTACCTTTATTCCGTTCTGCATAATTTTCAACAATTTTCAATAATGGATTGACATTATCACTGTATTTTTCTATAGCAATTATATCTCTCCAACCTGAAGACATGGGACAAACAGCACATCCAACTCTTGACATCCCATATTTATATGCTTGATTCAATAATATATTTCGCTCGAAAATATAAGTATATAATTCGGCAGAATTCCAATCTAGAATAGGTCGACAATTAACTTGATTTATATGTTTATGACCTTCTGATATTTCCAAATATGTAGAACGTTGGTCACTCTCCTCTGCTCTTACTCCATCAAAAACAACGGCTTTTATTTGTGCAGGTCCAAATAATTCTGATAATAATAACATCAATGGTACAGATTTATGCACAGAACAACACCAGCGCAGCCTTCTTCCAGGTGGACCAAACTCTCTCCATGATTCTTCAGCAGTAAAAATCGATTTAGCAGTTTGGAAATTTAAATGAGGCCAATGTTTTTTAGCTTTTTCAACAGCATAATATGTGTCAGAAAGTTCCATACCAGTATCGACAAATATTACTACGAACTGATCAGGTGATAATGCTCTTTGCACTAAATCCAATAAAACTAATGAATCTTTACCACCACTAAACGCTACAATAAATTTATAACCTTTATTTGTATAATTTTCATAAGTCGTTCTAATGAAATTTATTGAACGTTGCACTAAACCATCCAAAACAGATTGATTTTCTAAAATTAGTTTTTCAACATTAATTGGTATCAAGCTTTTAATATTAATATTTTTAATATCAATTTTAGGTTTTGTGTAAAATCCACCACCTTTTGCCTCAGCAATACACTCTCCATTTAATATATATCTGCGAACACCTTCCGCCCATAAAATAGGCGAGTCTGTGTTAGGATATTCCCAAACTTTGTTTAATTCAAAAAAATCCAATTCTTCTTTAAAAACTGGTCGGATTTCTTTTTGTAGTCTATTGGTAACATCTAATTTAAATATTCCATTTTCATCAATTAACCATTTATATCCGTACATTATATACCTTATTTTTTACTAATGATTACCCTTTTATTATCATTTAACCATAAAAATCTCAGGTCGTGCAAAACAGTTTTATGCATATTATTCATTTTTCCCATGCCTTTGATATATCCTCTATTTTGCATTGTTTTTCTCAACTCTTCTGCCGAGATGTCTACAGGTGTACCAATACTTTCATTGACAATATTCCACACAATATCTGCAAATGTATTTATATTCGAGTTTTTTCGTATTAATGCAGCATCTGCTTTTAAACCTATTTCATTTCCTGCAGGTATTGTTATAAAACCAACATCATAATCTCTCAATACCTCTTTTAGTAAAAAGGAAGACCACAGTATTCCATGAGGTAATGGTGGTAGATTAGTATACCAAAAATCTACGATGTCATTTAGTGAAATAAAGTCATCATCTTTAATCAATTGAGTTATTTCTATTTTTAAAATTTCAAGAAAGTTTTCATTTATATTGATTGATTCAACAAGAACGAACTTATTTTCTTCATATTGCCAAAAACTTTTAAGTCCAGGTCCAGCCATTACAGTAGAAAAACTGCACTGTGGATTAGCAGCGCCAATTAATTCTAATTTATCAATCAACTCATTACGGGTAATTAAGCCACCATTTTCTCTAGCCCATTTAACAAATAAACCTCCATAAGACTTAGAATAATTAGGTTCATTTTTCCAGATATGCATTTTATCAAAAAATACAAATGAATTACCTTTATACTTTTCTTTTTCTAATAAATGTTTTGCTAAATCGTATACTTCAACTTGTGAATTAAATAATCCATTATTATAGAAGAAAAAATCGTCAAGTTTTACCTTTACACTTTCAAAAAGCATTTTTGCTGTAGTATGTCCATTATTATCAATAAATAACTTGTTAATTGTGTCCAGGATTGCTTCTGACATTTCTTGATAGTCAGAAATATTATCTTTATGATAATATTTGTCTAAAACATTAATTATATTGTTGCTGTAAAGCCAGTTTGTAATTTTTAGTAATTTTTTATTATTATATCTTGGTAATTTAGATGTAATCTGTTCTAATGTCAGACCTGAAGATTCTGTTTTAAGTAATTGTTCAATATCAGAAGTAGCATCAGGTTCTACAATCTGATTAATTGATGGATGTATACTGCGAATGAAAGTTTGCTTTACATTTTCTTCATTTGGTAATTTGGTTTTAGTCATTGATGATTGAATCGACACTGATTTAGATTGGATAGTATTTCTTTTTTTATCTATATTATTGGGGATATTATGTATATCATCGGCTGTTGTTTCGCGATTTTTAACATTTTGCTTATTGCTCAGTATCTTTTTTTCATATCTTATTTTAATTCTGTCATCATTAAGATTAAATCTTTTTAATAATAGACCACATATTTTTACAATCTCTGATCCGCTAAAATTTGTTTCGACCCAGATTCCATTTGAAAGTCTTTTACCTGCTATTAAATTATTATTAAAAGTTTTGAAATATTCCCTTTGCATATTTAGAGAAAGAGGGTGTGAAAGTAAGGAAATAAATCTATTTGGATAATTATTTAATAATTTTTCACAGAGTTGAATTAATACATCTGACCAACTTTTCACGATAATATCGTCATTGTCATATGATAATAACGTAGGCTTAGTATAAACATATGATTTATCATCTTTAAAATTTATTGTGTATATTTCATTGTAAAACGGTTTATTATTAGTATCTTTACTTTCTATTATTTTATCATTAGCTATTTGCGTATCTTTAACTATTTGGGCATCTTTAACTGATTCATTAAAGCATATTGCAGGTTTATTTATTATCTCTACATCTTCAATAAATGGTACTTTATAATTTTTATTAGTTGAAACTTCATTACTCAATTTTTCATTTTGGTAATCTGGCACAAAACTATAAATATCTTGCCCAATTCTTTTCGACCACTCAGCACATTTTAGTATATTTTTTATAGTTTCTTTATGGACATCTCTATTAACAGCTTTAAATATAACATCAAATGTAGCAGGAGAGTTAGTTTTAAGAACGTCTCTTACTATTTTTGATAAGACTGGAACATTAATTTCATCATCTAATTGCTTACTCTGCGTTTTTAATTGTTTATTCTGCGTTTTTAATTGTTTATTCTGCGTTTTTATTTGTTTATTCTGCGTTTTTATTTGCTTACTTTGCGTATTTATCACACTAATCACTTGAGGATTAGCCTGATTATTTGATGTCTTATTAGTTGTTATAAAATCTATTAAATTGTATCTCTTAATTATTTCATTATAATGAGACACGAAAATATTGTTGTATTTTGAATATAATGCGAAAATTTCTTTCTTTAAATTAGAATCATTTGATAATCCACTTGAGCCATTTGTTTCTATATGCTGAACATTTGCCAGCATCATTAATATACCATTATCATTTCGAAAGTTTTCATTGTGAGATATTTTTAAAATATATGCTCGTTTTTTAAGAGCATATGATAACCAGAAAACTCCTTTTGCTTGTTCTTTAGGATATTTCTTTAAATAAAAGTATAATGCAATCAGTAAAACAACCTCTTCATTTTCCCAATTTAGACGTTTGTTATTACTATTATTATTCTGTTTTATTTCCTCGTTTTTCACTTTATTAAACTTATCCATATTAATATCTTTTTATAAAAACTTATTATCATGTTTCATTAACATAATGTGATGAATAATTCTATCATTATCATACATTTCCTTCAAGTTTTATATAGAATTGGTATAGTGTATACCTTTATAGTGACAAAATCAGGTACTTAGTAAATATTTTAAAAAAATATTACATTTTATTATCACAATTAAAATGCACTACTGATATCCTTTACTTCCCCACTTCCCCCACCAAAATCACTTCCGGTCCGGCAAATATTTTATCATCATCATGGTCATGTCGTCGCGGCGGGGGGCTTTTTGAATATGGGATAATACGCGTTGGACGATGTTTTTTACTATTTCTTCTGCGGACAGGTTAATGCGTACACCGGATACCACTATTGACGCGACGGTGTGGTCGCCGAATTCCTGTTTTTCAAAGTTGCGTGCGTCGGGGATGCCGTCGGTGAAGATACATATGGTGTCGCCATCATTCAGTGCTATTTCGTCGCAGGTATATTTGGAGTTTTTTTCAACTCCGATTATTAAGCCACCGCATTTCAGCCTTTCCATATCGCCATTTTTCCTGACTAATACCGGTAAATCCAACCCGGCGTTTACACATTTCATTATCCCCTGGTCCAAATCAATAACCACTATTGCTGTTGCTATAAACATATCCGGTTGCAGGTATTCATACAGTATCCGGTTTATCTTTTCCATAATGACGACGGGGTCAGACTCGAAATAACCTGCCGATAGAAATGCTGCTTTAAACAGTGGGAATTTAAGAGCTTCTTTACCACTGACATCTGCCACGACGGCGAAAACCTTGTTTTCTGATACCTGCATGATGTCATAAAAATCACCACCCATTTTGCCATGTGCCGGCACCCAGTGCGAGGCGATATCAAGATTTTTTATTTTTGGCAATTCAGTAAGGGTTAACAGTTTATACATTTCCTCGGTTGCCTGGGATTTATTTTTAAATTTTGCCAGTGAAACCTGCGATGTAGCGTGTTTTTCACGTTCACGCCGATATGAATCTACCAAATAACCACATAAGATGGCAGTGAGGAAGAGATAAATTATATGACTGAATAATAGTGATATTAAGTCAAATGGTTGAATGCCATATGCACCGACAAATGCTAAAATATAACCGGTTGTCGCCAAAAACGACCCGATTAACGCCCCTTTTATACTAAATGACATGGCAGAAGTTATGATTAATAAATAATATATCGCGAATAAAGGCGAACCGTAAACGGAGTTATCTGCTGATAATGTGAGATAAACCCAAAATGACGCCAAAAGATAATCGCCAAACATGGTTAAATGCTGCTGCCAGCGTAATTTTAAGGTGGTAAATTGTTGGATTACCACCAGAATATTATAAAACGCGGCGATACCCAATGAATAAATTTTAGCGGTGTTAAACCACTCCGCACCATCAGGATTGACAGGGGTTAATATTACCAGAAATATGAATGCCAAACGGAATATGGCAGAGACTAATTCTGACTCACCCTGTATCTGTTTTAAAATTTTTCCGCGGTTGCCCGGGATATTATCGGTCATTACATAATTATAATACTACAAATTTCTTGATTTGTTAATAGACTTATCCGTAAATAAGAAGTGAGTAGATTTTGAGGCTATTTTGCTGTCATACAAGGCATGTTTTTCATACATTATCAAACTGATAAACATGAAAAGCACAACGAAGTATGGCAGGAAAAGAGTCCAAAAGATGTCGCTTATTATTTGCGGAGAAGTCTAATATACACTATCTTTATTTATGAATAAATAATGCCAAACAAAGAAATATTTAATGTGGGTGAAACCTATAACCCATTATTATTCACCGCAAAAGAACAGAAAGACCACAAAAGAAGAGTTTATACAAGCACTTGCAAAACCTGTGTAACCAGGAGTATTCCGGGCAACCTGCCCGGATTTTGCGAGCAGGATGCTCGCAATACATTATCCTGATGGGACAGACACATTCCTGGCTTCGCCACTCGGTGTCAGTCCCTGATTGACGTTCTTCCCCTCTCCTCGGGGAGGGGATTTAGGGGTGGGGCTTTTGGGGAATTGCAATCTATAATTAGAAAAAAAGTTTTGCAAATACCTCTATTATTAAAATTTTATCTTCCAATAATCCATAAATCCATCTTTACAATAAAACCAATCTGTTTGTAATTCATTGTTTAATGCTTTTATTTTATTTTCCACTTCTTCAATTTTATTTCTTAACAATATCCAGCATTTGGCAGGTGGGCAATAGATTGATGATTTGTAACCCCATTGACCCATTAATATTTCCATGCTTTTGTTTGTGTGGAAAGCGGTGTGTACCGGGGGGCGTAAATAAAACCATTCCGGGTCGGCGGGTATTGACTCGCAAACAACAGTATGGATGACTAACGAACCATCCGGGGCCACGGTATTATTTACCCGGTCAAGGTCTTCTCTGGTTAAAACGTGCTCAAACATGGCAGAATTAATTACTGTTTCATACTGTTTTAAATCTGCTTCATTAATATATCTGCCAGAATTTGCATCCTGTATATACGGGTCAAAAAGGGGCAGATTGATATTATAATATTTCTTTAAAATATTACTTAAGGTGCCATACCCGGCGGCGTAATCCACCATATTAGTGGCATTTATTATGCCATTTGTGGCAAGAAAAGATATCATCATTGCCTGTTGAGCATATGGCGGTTGGTTGCCTTTTTTATCATATTCCGGATTTTCGATGTAATTATGGAAACGGTGATTTAATGTCACCCATTTATCGGTATCCAGTTGACTGTGCGTTTGCGATAAAACGAAACCGCAATTGTCACATTTACAATAATCAACTTTCCCAATTTCCCGCATAAAGTCATTAAAGGGAGGTTCGGTATATACCTTTGAAAAATAATAACTGCAATTTGCAGCACATATAAGACAATTCATTATTTAACCCCGATAATAATTACAATCAGGACTTTTCACTTTAATGCTGTCACTTCGACAAGTTCAGTGCCCTTAAGCAAAAGTCCTAAAAATGATAAGGTACAATAATATGACCTTACCAATTAAGACAAATTCCTGATTATTATCCTGGTTTAATACAAATGCGAATTACATACACAATCCTTTTATTTTCTTATAAGTTTAAAGCCGTCAGCAACGAAATCCGTACAAAAAAGTCAGGATTTTAGTAAAGCGTAACTATATAGTATCGCTACTCTGTAGCTATAATTTTTAATACTATCACCCAGCAATTAATATTTCGCCGCGCTGCGGCTTGTTGATTTTATTTTACAAATAAAATTTTTCATTATATTACTGTTGAATACCGCCTAAAAAGTTATAGGTTATACGTTTTTGAATTGCTGTTATCTGCGCGAATGATTGATTCAACAGGGTTAATTCTACCTGGCTTAACCGGCGCGGGTTAATGATATTATCCGGTTTTTGCCCGGAAATTAATACTGATGATTGTTGTTGCAGGCGTAACCGCATAAGAAAATCGTATGCTTCTGATATTTCCTGACAACTTGACGCGGAAATAACTTCCAATTCTGCCAATAATTTTAACCGGTCAAGGGTATGGGTCGCTTCTAATTCGTGACGAAGCGCGTAAAGGCGGGCAAAATTTACTATCGGCATTACCGCGTCTTTAAGGTCTATCATACCGGCAAGTTCGCCACTGGTACCAAGGACACGGCCGAACAACCGCGTAGGTGGTTTAAATAACAACGCGTTTTGCGCGAAATGCGGGTAAAACGCGGGATGATTGCGCAATTCAGCAAAAAGATGACTACGCAATTCACGGGTTAATTCATTATCACCACATACCGACGCGAAATCAAAAAATATGGTGAACTCCAACAATTGTTGCGGTTCCGCACGTTCTATCCAGTCAGAGAAATAGCGTTTCCATGCGGATAATGGTTTGCACCACCGCGGGTTTTGCGCCAATACGTTACCCCGGCATAATGGATAACCCGCTTTGTCCAACCAGTTGCAGACATATGTGCTTAACGAATTTAAATATTTCTCTGTTTGCGCAATATCTTCCGCGTCTGCGGGGTCACAATATAATATCGCGTTATCCTGGTCGCTGGACATTGTCATTTCACCGCGTCCCTGACTGCCCAGCGATAAAAATACATAATCAACAGGTGATGGGCCAAGTTCGCGTTCAGCGAGAATGATAAGCCGTGCGGTAGCGGCGTTGCAGACCGCGGATATCATTCTGGTAATCAAATGCGGGTGTGCGCCACAGTCCAGCAATGCCTTTGCCAACCCCGGCACACGTCGGCAACTGCGCACCACATCCTCGGGTGATTCGGCCTGTTCAACCTCGCGGGTTAACACTATCGGCCCATAATTGCGGAATTGCATTAATTCCTGATTGCGAATAACCCCAATTATCCTTCCGCCATCATCCTCCACCGCCAAATGTTGAATCTGCTGTTGTTCCATTAATAATAATGCTTCGTATATCACCGCCCGTTCGGAAATTTTTGTAAGGGGTGAACTCATAATGCGGAAAATAGGTTCATTGCGACTGATATTTGCGGATACTACCCGTTGACGAATATCACCGTCAGTTACAATGCCTACAATACTGCCATTTTCTGACTGCACCAGTGCGGCACTTGCCTGGTTGTCGGTCATTAAGGCGGCGACGGTGTGTATGGGCATATCCAGCGAAGAAAATACTACGCTGCGGCCAATGCTGCTGACAGGTTGATGCAAAAATAACAACGATGCCTGCATACGTTCTATCTGGGATTCCAAATCCGTAATGTGCCTTTCCTGCAGTGTGATATCTGTAAGGACGCCGTCAATATAACGCGCTTCGCTGTTTTCCTCGCGTATTAACATCGCGGAAATAGCAATTGCCTTGCTGCTAAGGTCGCTGAACGCTATATGCAAATTACGTTCGGCGGAACCTTCGCGTTGTAATTCTGCCAAAAAATCGTCATATTGTGTTGCTGATGAAAAGATATCTGCCAGTGAAAAAGATGTATTTTCTGATAATTTAGTCGGGGACAACAGCGATGTCACGGTTTTGTTATAGGCAATCATGGTCCCGCGTGATGTTGCCCTGGCGCGGAATATGCCTATTGGCGATTCGTTCACCACCTGTTGCAGATGTCGCCAACTTTGCTGATAGACATTGTCAGCATCGGTTGTCTGGGCAACATTACGGGCAAGCAATATAAAACCATTGCGTTCGGCAAAAGCAATGCGACTGGGTATCAGCACGCATTCAATTATTTTACCATCCCGGCGTTGCACCATACCATCAAAACCAGATTTCGCGTCATCACCATTCAACAAACTTTTTAATTGTATCCATGCTGTTTGATTATCTTTATTATCCGGGAAGATGTCAGACAAATCCAGCATCTCCAATTCATTTTGATTACACCCCAGCATCTCTAAAAAAGTGCGATTTGCGTACCGACAACGTCCATCCAGCACTAACAAAGTGCCTTCAGTTGTCGCTTCCACCAATGAACGGTAGCGTTCGGTTGATTCCCGCAGGCTTTCCACTACATTAGCGCGTTCTCTTTCCAACCGCAGGGTTTCCAGTAGCACATACAACAACAGAAATACCACAATTATTGATATAATCAGCGAAGTGCGCACCAGACTGCGTTCTATCCGGCTAATTTCCACTTTTACGTCTTCAATATATATGCCGGTGCCAATAATCCAACCCCAGGGTTGAAAACCTTTAATATATGATTCTTTTGATACCAGACGGTTTGGGTTGTCGTTCCATTGCCATACATATTGCGCGTATCCCTCCTGACCACGGCGTACCAGACTGGCAAAATAAACAAATATAGCAACACCGCGCGGGTCGCGAAAACCAGAGACATCTTTCCCATTTAAATCTTTTCTGTATGGATGCATTATCATGTGCGGGTGCATATCCTGCAGCCAAAAATAATCTTTTCTGTCTGCGCCATACCGCAATGTCTCAATGCGCGAAATAGATAATGCCTGTGCCTGTGCGCGGGTCAATTTTCCGGCACGTTCATCACGTTCATACGCTGCCAGAATAGACCAGGCGGAATTAGTCAACTCACGAATCATATCGCGTTTGCGGTCCAACAGTGAACGTTCGAATGTTGGCAGAAAAACCGCATAAATAGCACCAATGAATAATATAATTGCCAAAAATGTGGGGAAGATAAAATGAAAAATATAATCACGCCATTTTAAACGTGATTTTTGACGACCAGATGGTGGTGTAACCGGTGGCATCGCGGTGATACTGCCACTGCACACAGTATCGCGAAATTTTTTCCATTCTGCTGTTGGCATATCAATACCGGCAGCATGGTTACGTTCGTGCAAATCTGTACCGCCACTGACCAGCAAACCATGCCGATGCGCGATTTCGCATAAACGGTTACGTTCCTCGTCAGTATAAGAGCCATAAATGGCTTCGATACCATCCAGGCCAAAGCCTTTAAGGGTTGTTATCAATGATTCTGCCCGGTCAAAATCCGGGTCATCTGTTATGGGGTGGGCAAGAAAGGCGTATCCACCGGCACGATGTACCAGAGCTATAGCATTAGCGGTATCAATACGACCTTCCGGTATAGCATTGTTGTCACCGTGGGGCAGGTGAGCACCTTTTGTACGGATAGATTCGGCAACGCTTTGCGCTACCGGGGCATTAGTCTGGCGCAATGACAGCAACGTCGCCAGCAATTCGGCGTTTGTCGGGTCTATTCCGTATGCCAGCAGGTGTGTCTCTTTATTTTGCCAATGGGTAGTTATTTCAACGCCGGGAATAAAACCAATTTCGTGGCGCGCCAACGTATCACGAAATTCGGTCAGTCCATCCAGGCTGTTATGGTCAGTAAGAGCGGCGGCGGCAACCTTGCCAACGGCAAGATATTCCCCCAACTCATGTGGGGTTAAAACGCCGTCACTATGTACCGAATGGCAATGGAAATCGATGCGGGTATTTTGCTGCATCGTTTCTTCCTTTAGCAAAAATTTACCCGGTGAACCGGCGTTCCGGCTCACCGGGCTGTTATTAGATATTATACCAACTTCAACGATTCTCAGCTAACAGCTTCTGCGGCGGTTTCTGATGCTATCTCTTTATTCTTTGTGCATAATGATACAACAATCAGTGTTAAGAAACTAAGCGGGATTGAAATGATACCCGGGTTGCTGAAAGGTATCGGCGCGGTGGTAGGATCCAAACCATAAAGTTTAAACAGGTCCGGCGATAAAGAGATAAGACCTAATGATGAAATAATACCGACGAATATAGACGCGGTAATTCCATTCGCAGTGGTTCGTTTCCAGAATAACAACATTAACAATGCCGGCAGGTTAGCAGACGCGGCAACCGCAAATGCCAGACCAACCAGGAAGGTTACATTCATTCCTTTAAATAGAATACCCAACACAATCGCCAAGGCGCCAATGATAAACGCGGATGTCTTACCGGCGCGAACTTTCTGCTGGTCATTCATTTTAATCTTCATGAAGCGGTCCATCAGGTCATGGGCAACCGCGCCGGATGACGCGACGATTAAACCACTGACGGTACCAAGTACGGTAGCGAAGGCGATGGCAGAAATAATGGCAAAAAACATATTGCCAAAAGAACGTGCCAACAACGGGGCGGCCATATTACTGTCCGCGGGATTAATAACGCCATTAACCATAGCGCCTAAACCCATAAACAGAGTTAAGACATAGAAGAAACCGATGGCGGCAATAGCTACAATAGTGGATTTGCGCGCGCTGGCCTGGTTAGGTACGGTATAGTAACGGATAAGGATATGCGGCAACGCGGCAGTACCCAGGAATAACGCCAGCATTAAAGATACGAAATCCAGTTTTTCCAGTGGAGTTCCCTGAATTTTGAACTTTAAACCGGGACGCATAAGGGTGTTTCCAGTGGTTAAGGTCGGGAAATATACGGTTACCTTTGCTCCGGTATCATCAACAAACTTCGCGTCTTTCCAACGGCGGACCACGGTGGTTTTGTCTGATAACGCAGCCAGCATATCAAATGGGGTTACACTGCCGGTTACAGCCTGTTTGCCACCGCGCAATAATTCAACGTTACCAACCTGTCGCAGAACATTTTCTTTGGACGCAGGTGCGCCATTTACAAATTTTTGACCATCAGGTGATACGGCGGTGAATTGGGTTTCGCGTAGAAAATTGCCTTCAATCAGCCACCAGCTTTCCTGACCATCATGTGATAAACGCGCCAGACGGGAGTGACTTGCTTTATCATCATGTTCGCTGATGAATTGATAGGCCGGGTCTTTTACAACAATTTTGCCATCTACTTCGCTGGCAATTAATGTTTTATAATTATAAAAAGGTACTTTGCCACCCTGTGTTGGCTGGTTATTAAAACCGCGTAAACAAACTGCCACAACCAATGCTGTTGAAAAGATGATTAATAAACCACCTTTAAGGAACTGCACATAGGTGGTGGACGCCATACCGGCAGTGGCAACGATAGTAATTACAACCGCGCCAACAATGATAACACCCCAATGCTGGGCAATACCTAGTAATGGCTCAACCAATACACCAGCACCAACCATCTGCGGAATAAGATAGCAAATAGATACTATTAATGTGCTGATGGCACCAGCCAATTTGATACCACGGGAATTGAATTTTGCATCCAACGCGTCAGTGAAAGTATATTTTCCTAATCTGCGCATTGCTTCTGCAACTACAAATAACGCGACAATCCAACCGGCGAGATAACCGATGGAATATAGAAACCCATCATAACCAACGGTAGCAATCATGCCACAAATACCCAGAAATGAAGCTGCGGATAAATAGTCACCGGCAAAAGCGATACCATTTACGCCCCAGTGAATTTGTCCACCGGCAGCATAATAGCCGGATGATGTGTTGGTTTTGCGACCCAGATAGAAAGATAGGCCGATCACAAATACTACAAAGCCTAAAAAGATTGCAATTACCATCTTATTTGCTCTCCTCATCATTTGCCTGTTGCTCAAGCAATTTTTCCTGTTTTGTGCATAATTCGTTATAAATAACGGCCATTATCACAGCAACAATAATTAACGCAAAACCATACACCGTGGCTAAATTTAACCCGGCAAAGATAATGGTTTCCATCAGTGCTGCGCTATACAGGTTAATCCCTACGAATCCTGCATAAAATACACAATACCAAACGAACATCCAAAT
>CAZNLA010000008.1:0-36982 GCA_964573385.1 uncultured bacterium | reverse complement strand
GAGTTGCCCGGCCATTTTATCGTATCCAACTCCCATGTCCCGACCGTACCCCACCAGTCGCTCTCCACGGTGTTACCATCTGGCGCAAAATACCACCCGGCATCAAACCACCGGTAATCTAATTTGATACCTTCGCTAAGCATCTTCTCCAGTGACGGTTTCCAGGTGAAATG
This sequence comes from uncultured bacterium, assembly GCA_964573385.1. Lineage (GTDB taxonomy): Bacteria > Armatimonadota > Hebobacteria > CAIYQO01 > CAIYQO01 > JBAXQQ01. Next base: position 36,809 of record CAZNLA010000008.1, on the reverse strand, counting down.
ACGTTCGGAAATGCTGCCGTCCGAATTTGGAATCCCGGTATCACCCGCCAGCCAGGTGGTGCTGAATGGTTTCAATGTGTCGCCATTGGCATTAAGCCGGGGCAGATTGCAGTCAAGGAACCATCGCCGCCAGAGATTAGTGGCATAGTTCTCGTCCCGTACAGAATATGGCAGAAATGACATCAGCGGAGAGCGAATTTTCTCGCCGGGTTTTAGATAGGTGCAAAGGTCATTCGTGCCGGTGGCGGTGAAATGGGTGTTGCCATTGCCGTCGGTGGTGAATTGCGCCTCCCATGTTCTGCCCCATCCAATAGCGATGAGGGTGCCGCCATCGCCATGTTCCAGGTTGAAATAGGGGAACCAGATGTGGGTGGGACGTCCTTTGTCCGACCGGAAATGTACCGGCGCGTCTTCCAACACCTTCTCGTATGGGCGATACTGGTTCTGATGGTCACCCAATATTCCCTTCAGAATAGGCTTTTCCCCGGCGAAAGTCATATCCGCCGCCTGCATATTTCTGATGATGCCCGAATTCTGAGTGCCGGAATTCTCAAACCAGACGGTCCATTCATAGGCACCGTATCCGGAATAGAATGCGGTATCCACCGTCACCTGCAAATCACCCGCCTTCAGCACAAAAATGTTGCTTTCCTTCTTCCCTGTGACGGTCTGGCGGTGCTCCACCTGCCGAAACATCTCTACCGGAAATCCGGAATAGACTGTGTCGTCATATACAAACGAGAACGGTAATAAACTCAAATCCGCAATAAACGCGTCATACACCGATTTTTTATCTGCCATCAATTTATCTTGTGTCATTGGAAACACCTCTTTTAGCATTTATATAATAAGCATACAAAATAATAATGACATTTACAAATCTTTTTGATGCAAAAAATTACCCAGTAAAAAATCATTTGATTACAGTGTTTCAACAACCCGCATGTTGACTGCAAAAATACCAAGCACCATATCATAAGAGGTGATGGATATTGTAACGGTTTCGGTGATTTTTGTGCTGTCCACCGCGACCTGCCATGCGGATAGGTGTTTTGACAGACCATTATGTCCCTGTGCTAATTTAAGCACTATGGTCTGGGTGGCATAAGGTGATAATGTCGCATCCAGTTGTTCGCCAACGATTAATGGTACCGTTTCCGTTACACCATCCGCGTAGCAACACACAACTTCACCCACTTTCATTCCTGTCAGTCGTATACGTGGTTCGGCTACTGTTAGTAATTCCAAACCTGTAATGAACTTGCCAATATTTAAGGTTAACAGTGACGGTACAGTCGCCAATTCCAAACGATTGGTTTTAGGGTGAAAATCTCCCTGTGCCAGCACAACAAGGTTCTGCCCGGTTGAGTTGACCGTAAAGTTGTAGTCGCCTACTGTCAGCATACCGGTTTCCGTGCTATGTTGCACCACATAAGGACGCAAATCATACGTCAGTTCATTTCCGGGTACCCAAATGGTGTTATACCAAAAGCTGTCGGGACGAATACGGTCGCTGTTGAAATATGATGTTAAATCCAGCGATTCCCGACGACCGGAGAGTCTTTTTATAGCCAGTTTCGCCTTCTCAGCATCTGGTATCATCAGCGAAGATACGTGTTGTGTTATTGCTGGTGACAATACAACGGTCACACTATGCTCAATTTCCGCCGGTAACGCGATGTGTATAAAACCACCTGCCGGGTGTGATTCTATCGTGAAGGCAACATCATTCCCATTGGCATCAACAACCTTTTCTGGTGAATGGCCATACAACGGCAGTCGGAACGATGCGGGTTGTGGGGTTTCAAGTTGAAGTCGATAGGTGCGAGAGGTAACTGTCCCGGTGACTTCCATCCCAATGCCACCTAACCGTAAACGCGCGTGTGGCCAAACTTCCGGGATTGCTGGTTGCCAGGTTTGTACCATCGTCGCAGCAGTCCGGGTAAAACCGAATAGCCCGGTTACCACCGCCCGGATATAACACCCTATTTGATTGCCGAAATGTTTATTCAGCAACCCCTTACCTTCCCAACTGGCAAATTCATACATGGTGCCCGGGCAGTATGAAATAACGGTTGCGCCGACTGCCACACCATGCAGCAACTCCCATCCCCGTTGCGCGCGTCCTTCGCGGCATTGCGCCTCTGCGGCTTCAGCCATACCCACCTGATGTATGCCATTATTGCCAAATAACTCGGGGAGATAATTGCCGGTGCGCAGTAAGCATGGACCCAGCGATAACGCTTTGTCCATTGCCAACAGTGACTGATAACGTTTCTCCGACGGTAAGTCGGTATATAGCGACGGAAAGGCATAGTCTGTGTAGTAACTGGCAATTTGCCGTTGCCCTTGCGGGTCAATATTTGCCACAAAACGACCTTCGTCGGTATCCCAGAAATTATCAAGCAGTTGCTGGTAAATAGTTTCAACTTGCTGGCGCCACTTGTCTGCCCTGGTATTTTCCGCAATTGAGTCAGCCATTTCCGCCATTCGCTGCAGTATGCCCGCCAACATTACCGACGGAGTAAAGGCGGCGCCGGGCAAACTGAGATGGTCTGCCTGGTATAGAAACACATTGCAACCTTTGTGAAAATCCAGTAATCCGTCACCATCCGAGTCGCGCAGCGCGATGAATTGTTCCAGAGCATGGCAAATCGGTGGCCATACTTCTGCTAACGTGGCATTATCCCCGGTCGCCTTCCAGTAATGATAAAATTGCAGAATCATGTAGAGCAACCCATCGGCCTGATGGTCGTCTTCCTCCGGACTCCCGGTTGTACAATCGGCTAAATATACCTGTCCCGGACCATCAGGATGTAATGCGCAAAACCGCACCGCCGTTTTGGCATACTGGTATTGTCGCAAAGCAACCGCGGCGGAAAACTGATAATTATTCGAGAAGTAAGTTGCCCAACCGGTCAAACCCTCTAACCATCCCGGCGCGGAATAGATATAATCCATCCCTACTATTGATGTGTAAAATGCTGCATCAAGCAATTTGTCAGGGGTGCTGATTTCTGTACCAGCAAGTAAGTCACGGTAATAGCTTTGTGTTTCAGCGATATATTGCTTGGTATGCGCTGGATTAAGGGTTGCCGCACCTGTAACCTGTTTGCCGACTACCAGATGCAAATGTGTAACTTTTTCGTTAAGTATCCACCGGAATGCTGCCCATTGCCGAATACCATCTGTATTTGCCATACGCATAACTTCCCCGGTATTCGCCTGCACCCGCACCGCATATGGTATATCATCATCCGCCAATATTGCCACACCATTTTCAATTATAATCTGGTCATTTAGCTCCTGTTCGGGGTTAAGCAACAAACATTCCGGCCTGTCACCACCACGCATTGACGCGTTTCCTAATCCACCATAACAGATAAAAATCTCAACCGGGGTATTATCATCTTTTTCGACCTTCAGCGAAATCGCCATACCACAGGTATCAACAAGCGCGGCGGTCACGGTAAATATCAGATTGCCAATTGCCACATGATGCTCTGTTCCCCATGGCAAATAGCGCGTTTCCACAGTGCCATGCTCATCAAGCCAAAACTCATTCTCCGCTATTTTGACACGGATACGCGCATCACCAAGCAGAAAAGGTGTCGGACTTGCGTGGGGAATACGCCGGTAATCAAGTAAAGCAAAACGTGGCAAATCACCGCTAACCAATGCCACCGGGTCGCGTCGCACTAAATAGTTGTTAATAGCTGGTCCGAAAAATGGTTTACAATACCCGGTTTGTGCCCGCACCCACTCATCACCATCATCCTCGGGACGCGGATGGCTAACCACCTGACCATTCCATTTTCCCAAGTATTCACCCGGTTGTGTCCCCAATGCATATCGCGGGGTTATTACTTCGGTGGGTGAACCGACAGGGGATAGATTTATTGCTTCACAATTCAAAGAATCTTTCATTTTTCGCTCCTGTAGTTGCGAATATATACCAGGATAATTCATATGTTTACCAATATTTGCATGAAAAGTATACAAAATATTCACAAATATCTGCAATACGAAAAGAAAAAAAATCACAGCAATTTAAGTGGATAGAAAGTGGTAGAGTAACCGATATTGTTAAATGCAAGTTATAATATTAATATAAACGTCAATTTATAAAAAAAAGCCAGCCACAGAGTGGCGAAATATTAATAGCAACCATTGGTAAAAGAATTAAAGCTGCAGAACTGCGACACGTTGATTTTTATTAAGGGTGACCGTAGAAAAGTGAGTTAATTACAAATTTTACAATTAATATACGGCATTTTCTATTGATTCATACCATAATAAATGGGTATTATTAGAAGATGATGTAAAAGGACTCTCAGGAACAATATCATTAGACGTTTCTGGGGTTACATTAAGTGATACATTTACTACAGATTCTCAAGGAAGATTAACAACAATTTATGATTTAGGAATTGGTGGTGGTGTAGATATTCAACAATTATTAGAAATTCCTGATCCTTTTACATTTTCAATTACTTGGGGATTTAAACCATTTGTAGCTATATAAATAAAAGAGAAAAACATGAAATTTATATTATTATATTTTATAATTATCTTTACTTCACTTGATGTTTTCGGTCAACAATTTGTAACACCAAATTTGTTTGATGCTATATTATCGAATAACATTAAGCAAGTAAAAGAGATTATTACCAAAAATCATGACGCAGCAAAAACTCCTATTGGATATCAGAAACTGGCACCAATTTATATATCCGTAGCAAATGGTCGCGTTGAAATTACAAAACTCTTACTTGAAAATGGTGCAGACCCAAATGTTGATGATAGTAGGATGTATGCTCCTCTTATTTGGGCAACATATCGCGGGTCATCTGAACTGATTGAGTTACTATTAAATAAAGGTGCAAATATGTTGCCTGATACAAATAGAATTATAAATATGAGAGAATTTGTAACACCACTACAGGTAGCTGCATCCCAAGGAAACGTTAAAATAATTGAGCTGTTACTTGATAAAGGAGTAAATGTTGATACTGGTTTAGTAAAAGGAAATGAAGTTCCTCATAATGAAATTTTAGGGGGAAATAGTATTCTGGAAAATACACCTCCAATTGCATGTGCTGCTGGTTATGGTCAATTGGATGCGGTATCTTGTTTACTTAATCATAAAGCTAAACTGACACCATTTAATGACCAAGGTATAACACCGTTACATCTTGCAGCAGCTGGTGGGTATACAGATATTATTGAATCATTATTGAAAGCAGGTACACCAGTTGATGGGTATTTAATAAAAGACACAATATCTACACCATTACAATGGAGTTTAAAGCAGATAGACAAAATTGATTTTAATAAGGAGTATATACAAGATACTGCAAGAGGTTTATTATTTTTTTCTAAAGAAAACCTTCGGAAAATAGAAAACATAGATGAAGGTAAATTAAAATTTATTAATAATCCGTGTAAAATAAAATTTCCTGAAATAATTGGTGATAGGCAAACTGCAGCAACATTATTAATATCTAAAGGTGCCAATATACATCGAACTTTTTTTTCTACACCACTAATATTGATTGCGGCAGAAGGTGGTGTAACATCTATTGTAGATGCATGTATAAAAGATGGTGAATCAATTAATAGAATTAATAATAAGGGAGAAACGCCACTACATAAAGCGTCTCTTTATGGAAATCTTGATACGATGCGATATTTACTTGAACATGGTGCAATTGTTGACGCACAAGGGGAAGCAGATATACCTAATCATATTTATACTGGCACTCCATTACAAGTAGCTAGTAGTAATGGTAAATTGGAAGCGATGAAACTATTATTAGAATGTAAGGCAAAAGTTGATAGTATTGATAGTAATATGCATACACCATTATTTGAATCAGTATTAAATAATCACGAAGATGCAGCATTATTGTTATTAGCAAAAGGGGCGAATCCTATTTCTTATTGTTTGATTGATGGTCCTATACGATCATATTCAACCCCTCTTCATTGTGCAATAGAAAATGGTAATGATAAGTTGATAAGAGAAATGGTTGCAGTTATAGGAGATTTTAATATTTATGACTCCGCAGGACGTTCGTTATTATATATGGCAGTGGAGAATGATAATCTGGATTTGGTAAAAATATTAATTGCTAAAGGAGCAAAGGTTAATAATATCTTACGAGGAGTACGGCAACCAATACATGCAGTAAAGAGTTTACCGGTATTGCAATATCTTCTTGATAATGGGGCAGATCCTAATAAGCGTGGTGAACGTGGAGATACATTATTGCATGCATATGCTTTGATACCAGATAAGCAAGAGTTTATTAAATTATTATTAAAATATAATGCTGATCCGACAATTCAGGATGTTAATGGGATGGTACCACTTGAGATAGCTATGTTACGTAACAACACTTCAGTTATTAATTTGCTTACGGCAAAAATTCCCGATATAGAGATTCGAGATAGAATGGGAGAAACATTGTTGTTAATTGCTGCACGTACAAAGCAGGATAAGGTTATAATCGACTTACTGAAACGCAAAGCCTTATCAAACGTTTCAGGAATTAATGGTGTTACACCCATGCATTGGGCAGCGATTAATGGAAATATTGAGGCGTTTAAAGCTTTGTTATCAGCTAAAGGTTTCGTTAACGCAGTTGCAAATGATGGACAAACAGTTTTACATTGGTCGGTTCGTTCTGATTATTCTTCATTTTTGTCAGGTAAAGATGATATTAATAAGAAAAATATGTTGATTGCTAATAAGTGTGAAATAATTAAGACAATTATTAAAATTAATAAATCCATGGTGAATGCCCGTGATATCCAGGGACGCACTCCTATATTTTATGCCAGCAACAGTTCTTATGCTGAATTGTTGTCATCTAATGGTGCGACAATTAATATCAGCGATATTAATGGAAAAACACCTTTACACGTTGCTGTGACAATGAACAATTCAACATTAGTTCAATATTTAATTAATAAAAAGGCTTCAGTATCGTTAAAAGATAATAATGGTAAACGACCAATAGATATTGCTATTGGTATGAAATATAAAGATATAGAAGAAATATTGAAAAAAGCTGAGCCAAATGATGATCCACATATTATTTGTAATTTACCCAAAGATGAACCTGTATTTGCTGCAATAGATAAAGGTGATGTGAATGGAGTTAGTAAAATCCTTCATTCTGGTGTTTCACCTGATACTGTTAATCTTAAGCATGAATCATTATTGATGCATTCTGTTGTTATAAACCAGTTAGATATTACAAAGGTGTTATTAGGCATGAATGCAGATGTGAAATGCCGAGATTTATTTGGTAATACCGTTTTGCATTTGGCTGTAAAAAACAACTCAGGTGAAGAAATTATAAAACAATTACTGGCAAAAAAGGCAGATGTAAATGCAATAAATCTAAATGGACAAACGCCTTTACATATAGCTGCTTCAACAGGAAATGTTAGTGCCATTCAACTGTTATTAGCAAACGGTGCTAATGTTATTCAAAAGGATTATGCTGGTGAGACGCCTATTCATCTGGCATTATTAAATCGTAAAGACGAAGCCGCTTTAAAGATGATTATTAAACTACCAAAAAACACTGAAAATAGTGCTGATTTAAGTGGTTTGACGTTATTAGATACAGCCGCTTGTCAGATATCTTTATCATCAGTACAAGCTCTTCTCGATAGGAACGCAAATCCAAATATTCGTAATTTACAAGGCCTAACTGCTATCCAGCAGCTTCCTTATAATAATAAAACAAAGTTTCCTGATTATTCTCCTTTAAGGCAACACAAACAAGGTGAAAATTACTTTGATGAAGAAACTTTTAATAAAATTCTGTTGCAACTTATAAAAGCTGGTGCAAAAACCGATGTTACTGATGCAGACGGTTTGACGCCATTGCTTAATGCTTCAGATGTTGTTGCGATAAAATCAGCATTTATTTTAGCAGAATCAAATCTACCGGATAAAGCATACATTACACCTTATGGTATAAATTTTATTCAATTTATGTTAATTCATAATCTTAATTGGGATGAAAATGCATCGCAAGAGTTTATAGATGGATATGAAGATATTTTAAAAGCAAATAAAGGTAAAGTACCTTCAAAATATTTAAATGCATTAATGCTAAATGGAATGACATACTTACATTTATCTACAGATTGCAGATGGTCAAAAATAGTACCTTTCCTTATTCAAAAGGGATTTGATCCTAATGCTCGTGATAACTATGGTCGTACCCCATTATTTTATGCACGAAATCCATATGTGATTAATCAACTTGTAAAAGCTGGCGCTAATCTGAATGCACTTGATAATTTAGGATATACTCCTTATGGTGTTGCAAAGTTGGATGGAAGTGATCGATTGACTGGTGCTTGTGAACATTTTCAAAAATTAGGTGCAAAAGATAAATAAAAATGAAATAGGTAAGTTAACTAAAGGTGAATGGCAGGGGATATTGTCGATGCTTCACTCTGCAAAGAATCTTCCATTTTTTGCTCCTGTAGTTGCGAATATATATCAGGATAATTCATATATTTACCAATATTTGCATGAAAAGTATACGAAATATTCACAAATATCTGCAATACGAAAAGATAAAATATCACATCAACTTCGGTGGTTAGAATGTGGCAGAGTAAACGATATTGATAATTGCAAACTATAGAAGCATTTGCAAAACCCAATTGTATCTATTTTTTCTGTACGGAATGCCGTCCCCGGCATTCCTCTGTGAGATAGAAACTCTCTATTAACGGAATGCCGGGGACGGCATTCCCTACAATTCAGGCAGGTTTTGCAAAAGTTCTGATAGAATCAAATTTCAACTAATAGACCCGAATTTACTGGCATATTATTGGTCATTATATGCTACCCACTCTGGACCTACAAATTTCATAATGAATTATTTTTTATAAATATATGACCCTACTGGTGTTAAAATGAAAATACCTTTTTATAAATTGCGAAATTCGTCCTGTAGTGCGCGGTGACGAGGGTAGCGTTGTCGAATTTTTGTTATATATGCTTGCCATCCAGTGTCATCTTTCAATATAGTGTTGTAGATATTTTTTATACCTGCTGCGTATTTAGCGGCAATGGCATACTCCGTGCGATTCTGTTGATCAATATGATTTTGCACAAGCTTTTGCAAAATCTTTAATGCTTCCTTCGGTCGATGTTCTTTTACGCCATACGCCACCAAGGACAAGATTTCATCATCTGAACTATACATTGGCTTTTCATTCGTCAACTGTAAGGCAGCATCCCATTCGTTTTCCACAAGATAAATACGCGCCATCATCTCGCGGTTTTTGATAGTATAACTAATTAGCAAAGGTTTTAGTTCTGACCATGTTCCGAGTGATTGCGATAATTTTCTAATTTGCTTATACAATTCAATATTCAAACCACGACAGCGTGATTTAATATGCAATATGCGGCATAAATTCGTATTGTCACCCGATTGTTTATAATCATTTTCCAACCGATCAAGTATGCCGCCAGTTTTTGAGTACCACCTGCCAGAATTCGATTGTTGATCTAATTGTTCACAAATATGCGTAACATATTTTTCCATCACTTCGCGGGCATTTTCGGGTTTGTTATGTTGTATCCAGTAATCCGCGAAATCAAGATATTGGCTTTCTGTAATCATGTTTGCCTGGCGTATAGCTAAATATGCATCATCATCACCAATTTGAAGGTAATAAGCAGCAATCCAATCGGCAAATTTCTTTTCATTTGTTTTAAGTAATAAATCGATCAATCTCCTGGTATCATCTACTGTATCGCACAACATATTTATTGATTTGTGTATCGCATCTTCAACACATTCGGCATAGCCAATTTCCCATACTAAAATATCCAGTAATATTTTTTGAATCGCTGCGCGTTCATTTGGTGTATGCAATATCATTCGCACAGCTTGTGTGTAGGCTATGATGGCATCAGCAGCCTCTGATGTGCATAATGGTTCTTCTGCATCTATACTATTTATTTCGGTTATTAAGTACCAGAAAACTTCCATCTGATCCAAAGGGTGGAGTGTTTTTGCAGTTTCAAATGTTAAAGTGCATTCCGGATAAGAAGATTCTTCTGGATCGTATTCGTCATAGTATCCATGATCATAGTCATCGTAACCATCGCCATAATCACCATATTCTGCACGCTTTTCAATTTCATTTACAAATTTATTAATTTGTTGTTTTAATGCTTTGACTTGTTTAGATGAGCGAGGTTGTTCGACAATAAGTTGTGGTGAAATCGTAAAACGAGTCATTAAATCACGGCGAAAATCTTCTCTTTCAGTTGCCATTTCAATAATAAGTTTAACCAGTTCCTGTTGCGGCATAGCAGTCAAAGCTTGACGAATCACGTCAGGGAATGAAGTCTCAATAATTACTGTTTTATCCATTTCCACAAAATGCAGCAACACTGCCACTATATGCTTGCAGACATCACCATCATACTGACAGGTGCATGACATTTTTAGTTTGTTTTTTGCATCAACAATCTCTACAGCGTAATCACCATACCGTCCATAAACTTTTGCATTAATCCGATTGCTGGTTGCTGAAAATTTATGAATAGCTTCTGACTCTAAATATTGTACACCACGTTGATAAACTGCATGTGAATCCGCAAGTTTTTTTATACTATCGTGCGTAAGTGCCTGAAACTGTGGACCAAGAGGAGTTGTTGCATCAGTATCTGCTTTTTTTGATACAGCAAGAGATACATCACTCGCGTCTAATATCATTATTTCATTGTCGAGATTATTCTGTTCGCAGTATGAAGTAAACGATGAATCCATATTCTGTAATGTGTCCTTATCCCAGGCAATGGTAAGTAACTGTTCATTGTTTTCGTATTCAACTTCAATAATTTCACCTTTCCAACCTTCAATGTCATTACCAAAATCAGGATCACACACTCCAGCATTCACAATAACAATATCATTTACTTTATAGAGTTGAATAGGTTTGGGATTTGACGACATAGAAATTACCTCTGTGATATTGTGTAAAATTATTATAACAACTGTCAATAAGTGGAAATGATTGTGTCGAAAATTATTGGCTTAATTATGCACTAAACGAAAAAACTGCCGGAGTAAACTCTGGATTTAGAAAATGATTGAGCATACATTGTAGAATAAGCCACTTTTGAGTGGTGTTTTATTATAAAGGGTGGTAGTAGATTATTTAGTTAATTACATATTGTGCTATAAATAATTCCTGTTTTCTGTTGATGCTTATAGCTATAATGGAGTATTATTAATCAGTTAACAATCAAATCTGAATACAAAAAGTGACCATATCTGAAAACTATTAAAAGAGGCATAAAATGAAAAATATGTTATTTGCGTTGATGTTGATATTCGCTGTTGCGTTTACCTTGGCAGATGCTGATAAGTCAATGGTGATGAGCACACGAGGGTTTGCCCGCACATCGGTATTAAAGGATAGTGTGGGGAAAGAAGCGGTTACTGCTTATCGTTACGAGTTGCCGTATGGGCTTTCCGCGGGGTGGCGGGTGCCATATTTGGGGTTTTCCGAAGGAGCAAAAAGCGCGATTCAGATTAATGGCGTCGTGGTGGTTGTACCGGTGACGGATAAACCTAACCAGCAAGTGGCAATTACCTTTGGCGGGCAACGCGCGGTTGTCGTTGCAGCTAATGAGGTGGTGGAGTCCGACCCGGTAGATATGCCGATAAAACCCGGCACAACCATTGTTGTATATACATATTACCGCAACCAGGACGCCGCCGAACCTTTGCCATATATGACGTGGGGTTTTGTTAATGACTGCGATGGATGCGCGGTTGGTGAAATCGGCAAATTATCGATGGATATCCTGGGTGATGATAAACTGCTCACCAGCAAGTCTGCTCCTATGCCACTATACGCCGGTGCTAACGCGCTAATCCGTTGCTACCAACCGATGTTTATTGTTGGCCTGCCAAATTCGACGGTGAAGGGACCGGTGATGTCTGTTGGTTTAATTGGTGATTCTATTAATATCGCCACCGGAGACTTCTCCCGCGTTAACCCCGACGATCCTTTTCCCGCACGTGGATGGAATGGCAGAGCATGCGGCGTTGAGACACCTTACGTGGTATTCGGACAAAGTGGCGCAAATGCCGGAGGATTTTTCTCCGCGCAGAAGTTGCCGGTGTTTAAATATATTTTCGGGACTGGTGTCGGCGACGCGAAGGTAACCTGCCTGGTGGATGGATATGGAATTAACGAACTGCGTCAACAGAGCAAAACAAAATCACCGGATAAAGTATGGCAGGACCGGTTGAAAGCGGCAGGAATCGCGCTACAATTACATTTGCCTTATGTGCAGACTACATTGACGCCGATGTATGCACCATTCCTGATGTTTGACCCCACCATGGGAGATAAAGAGGCACGTTTTGCCGTATTTGTGAGCGAGCGAAAAACTTTGAATGATAAGATTCGCACCGAAAGTAAAGATATTCCTGGTTGCGTAGGTATAATAGATTGGGGACCGGTGCTGGAAAAAGATTCAGCAGCAAATGACAATATCTGGCAAGCGGGGACAGCATTGGAAGGAATCCACCCCAACACCGAGGGTTTTGCGCGGATGGGAAAGGTTGCTGCAGAGGTGTTAAAGGCATTGCGACCGAAATTGAGTCGTGATTTGGCGGCTACCCCCACAGCAACAAAACAGGAAGAGAAAAAAAAGGCAGTTAGCAACTAAATCCATACAAAAAAATCCAGGATTTTACAAAGGTCACTGAGCATGTCGAAGTGACCATTTTTAGCAGATTTCTCTTTGACAGCGAAAGTCCTATATCCTTTCAATTAATCAGTTGCACGCAACTAAACCGTTATGATATCAAATAAAAATCCACAAAAATACCGCCGACAAATGCCGACGGTATATGGAATAATTGACTCAACAAAGCACGAATTAAGAACATTATCCTATTCCTGGACTTTCCCTTCGTCTTTTGATCCCCGGGCAATGCCTGCCAGGATAGATATAAAAATAGCGAGTTTCGCGGCCGTCATCCATGAGATAGATTGCGCGATAAGCCCTTGCTGCACCGCACCGGGAAACAGGTCAGGTATTGTCCACGCCCATAGAAACTTGATAAGTAAAAGTCCAATAACAAAAAAAATGCACATAACTGTTATGGCTGCGACAATGGCAGTTATTACGATTTTAACACGTTTGGGTCCGGTGACATCACTGCTGATTTTGAGATTGAAACCGTTCATAAGGTTTCCTCCTTTTATTCGTTCTAAGATTTGCCCCGAATAACCCGGGGACATACGAAAAAAACTACTATCAATTAAGTTTAAACACTGCAATTATACTAATATATTGCAAATTTATCAATTAACAGTGAACCGGTTCCCCATAATATTCCAAATATCTCAACACAAATTTATCAATCAGCATTGATTAATTCCTAATAAATAGGGACAATCACCTGTTTTCCCTTTCACATCTACATGAATTGGTTATTCATTAACCAGTTCCCATGTTTCTGCAATAAGCATACAAAATTATAGTTATAACAACAACTATACATCACACCAAAGAAAACCACCGGAGTAAACTCCGGCGATTAGAAAATGGTAGGGCGTGCGCTACTGACAGCAAAATTATCTACGAAATCCAGCTAAACGGCGTTTTGTGACTTCAAAACCGCGGACGACACAAAACGCTTGTATGACATATAAATACTTTTAAATGTAGAGTATTAGACGCTTGGAGTGGCAGCAAACGCGAAAGAAGACGGCGTAAACATATGTTTGATTGAGAATATCTCACAGAAAATACATGCACCCGGCGCGTTGGGTAAAGAGGAGGTATCAGGCAAACGACGAAATGTAGTAACATCGGAGGTGGTGCCCATGCGTTGGCTACTGCTGTTGTTTCTGGCATTTTTGTTGAGCGGTGCGACGGTGGCGCAGCAAACCACCGATGTGACTGATGACCTGATCACTCGGGCTGATCTAATTATCCGCGCTACGGTTCAGCAGGAAGGGACCGTTGTCGAGGGCGGGACGACCTACCGGTTGGGGCTATCACTGCATGGTGCCTACAAAGGTTCAGAAGACTTGGCGCTGTGGCCAATGTTTGTGCCCAATGCTCAGCAGCGCAGCTTCAAAGTGCGTGATACACGCGTATTCTTCCTCCTGGTCGATATCGATGGCAAACGAATCATCCTGCTTGACGAACCTTCCGCCATGCAACCAGGCGACATAACGAGTGCCACTGCGTTAAGCGAACGCATCCGCGCGATGAGCGGCATCACGGTGAAGATGACTACATCAAATCCTGCCTACACAAGCGGCGAAGCTGTGGAACTGGTATGGAAGATCACCAACACGAGCCTGACGCCTGTACGAATCTATACTGGCCCATACGCCTTCCAATACGACTACGTCGTCGATAATACTCGCACCGGTCCTGGTTCCGGCGGAACCCACCTGCGGAAAGAGGCAGATTACCCTCTGCTAAATCCCGGAGACACGTTTGAAAACCGGCAGGAACTACGCATGTTCACCCAGTCCCGCCTTCCGGAGATCTTTTCGGTTGGGCAGGTATCTGTAACTATGCGCTATCAGGGCAATGGCAATTGGCTGGGGTATGAACATAACAAGACCGGGCGAGTGGACAACGTTGCGATTCTTTATCAGAAAACCGCTTTCAAGGTGACCATCACCCCGCCGGATGCGATCGCCATTGCCGCCATGCGTCGTCAATTGTCCTCGCCGAGATGGCATGAACAACTCCAAGCTCTGCGCGGACTCTCCGGTGTGCCCGAGACGGCGGCCTTCCCCGAAGTGAAGGAGTTGGCCAACCACTCCTGGTCAGATATCCGCAAAGAAGCAGCCGTGCTGCTTTCGCTGGCCCCTGGACCGCTAACCCCCGAACTGCGCCAACTCATCGCAGACCCGAGTTTCATCGTACGTGATCAGGCATGCAAGTTTGTACGTAACCGGCGAATCACTGCAGCGACGATGACCTTTTACACGTTCATCGCCATCAGTAACGAGCTCTTCCAACAGGGGTATCTGCCGAATGTTAGTTCGGAAGTGACAGGAACGGAAGTGACACTGAACAATTCGCCAGACCCCCGCCTGGGCGACATTATGGCATCCCGCGTGAAGGCGGGCAAAGATTCCGGCCAGCTGCTCAATCGCATTCTCCCCCGCGAGCAATGTCTGGAGGTTGGTGCGCAATCGTTCACTGATGAGGAAAAGGTGACGCTACTCGCTAACTGGCAAAACATCCGCGGAACAGTGGAACACCTTTATACTATGCAGGATTTCGATGCGGAGATGGCCTATTTCCATAGGCAGGTCTTCGGAAACTTCGTTCCAGACCCGCACATGAAGGAAATACGCGAGTTACTACGCAATGCCGGCAGCAACCTGGCTGCGGATCAGAAAGCGAGTGCCGCCACGCTGGAAGGTTACGGCCCGGGGATAGCACCAACGATACAGTATATCCTCAACAATGCCTACAACAGCGAATACGACTCCCCTGCGCTGTATAACACCATGGTGAAGTGGAAAATCCAAAGTGCGACGCCGCTCTTCATTGGACGCGCGCTGAATGGTAGCATGGATGCCGCTCTGGCCGCTTTCGTCCTCGACCCCGCCGTCGCCGAAGAGCAACTCGGTGGTCTGATAGCAGACAACCAGGGCATCGCCATCGCCATGGTCAAACAGGGGCACAAATCGGCGGTTCACTTCATCATTGAGAAATTGGGCGTCTTCGACAGCCGTTGGACCCGAGAACAGGAGAGCATTCTCAAAAATGTGACCGGATTGAACCTCGCCGGCATCGCCGCGTGGAAAAAATGGTGGGACACCACTGGGAAGCTGGAGAAATGGGAATAGCAAGGTAATTGCATAATTGCCTCAACTGTTCATTAATATTGAGATGGTAATATGCTGTGAATGATGTGGATGGTGGCGATATCCGCTCCTCCAATCGTTTTGATCGAAGTACAAATCTACTTTTCGCCGTTTTGAGTATAAAAAACTGTGGACGACCTATGGTGGATGTCTTTAGTTTTCAGAGAGACAGAAAGAGCCGTAGGCGGTCGGAGACCTAAATGGGGCTGTGAACGGCGTAAATGGGGATTTTTCTGGTTGGGTCGTCCTTCGCTTCGCCAAAGCTACGGCGGATTAACAAAGTCGGGGTACTATAAGCAAAACCGCCAGAGAAAACTCCGGCGGTTAAAAGTGGCAAGGCGTACGCTACAGAATCCATAACTTTTGAGTGGTGCTTCGTTATTAAGGCAAACAGGAGGAAAAGTGGTTGATATAGGATTAATCCATTGGGACATGATTAATTTGTTTACAACGTTTCCTAATGTTTCTCCAATGTTTTACAATGTTACCTAACGTTTCTCCAATGTTTTTTGTGTTGTTTAAATTATGCGATAATGATATCGACATCCAAACAATACTTAACACTATTCTTAACGTATTTCATGAGCGACCGTAATGTATTCATTTCTGGTTTTGCGTTTTCGCCTGATGTGCTGTCAGTTCTTTGCGTATATTTTTATGCCTGGCATAATACAGTCCCAGTGTGTGACTAAAATGTTCTTTTTGATGTTTTAACCTACCCAGTTTTACATTGATTGTTTTAAACCCAAGCATAGCTTTTTCATTTGTTGTTATGTTGAGACAGTCACCGCCAATGCTATCCTGTATAGCTAATTCGCGTACTTGATCCCACAATATCATTGCGTCACGGTCAGGTATCTTTAACCCGGCATAGGTGATGTGTAACTCTTTTTCATTTTTTACCGTGAATATTGCCGGGGGGAAATATTTTACTACAATTCGTTCTTCTTCTGCGTTGGCAGGCTCATATCGATATGCCAGATTTTCCTCGTGCATAGCGGCGAATTTTTCTTCATATACAGCCCAGAGACGTGCTTCTATTTCGTCTGCCGTGATGATTTCTTTTGTCCAATTGTTTTCTGGTTGTTGAGTTACGATATCACCATATTGCCACTCTGTTATCTGGCTGCCAACTTGATTGATACGTTCTGACACTGGCGGGTGACTGTCAAATGGATGGGGCACGTTAGCTGAATGGATATCTTTCAGATACTCTTCTGATCTGGCAAATGCGGCTAATCCAGAGGCAATCGATTGTGAAATGCCAATATTATTCTCAAATTTTTCATTTTTCTCAAATAATTTAATTTCAGTATGTCCCCGATAATATGCATAGGCAGATATTTTTAATAATGAATAAGCAATAGCGGAAGGTGAGGTTAATGAAACTGCTGTTTGGTCGGCTTGGTTTTCTCGCACTCGGTTTTCGCGTGAAATCGCAAATTCGAAAATTACGCGATACATTAACATGATAAAGAATGCCTGCCGAGATGCGATATTTGCGTATACATTATCGAGATAAAAATGGTATTGAACGAGTGTGGGGTTCAATAGCGCGCTGTGTGTGGTGTCTCCCACATGCAGGTGCGCCAATTCATGCACAAATATGGCGTCCGCTTCATCATTACTGAGTATCCGCAACAATGGCAAACTTACGAATAGTGTACGTCCGGTGATTTTTTGTTCTCCTACGGTCAATGGCATTTCTGTCACGTAGAAGTTTGTATCAATGCCAGCGATGAGAGAATCCGGTGCCGGCGTGCCTACCTTGATTGCTAAATCTTGCAGATGACTCCAAAGACCAGGCGCAGCCTGCGATGTCACTAATTCACCATGGACAGTAGTATCGATTTGCGGCCGTTTAAAGATAGTCGCTACTGCAAGAAAGATACCGCTTGCAACAATGACAGCTACAACAATTATGAGTTTAACAATATATATTTCAGCGTAAAAGGCGGTTATCCAGAAGGAAAGCCATACTAATACGCAACCCTGGATTATTACTTCAACAGCGCTGATGATACTTAATATGCGCCATCCCAATATCAGGCTTATATATTGCATTTGGCTTTTGACGAAGGCGATGCCCCCCAGCGTGAAAATTATTAATAGTGCGAGTACTCCAAACCCTAACATCCATATAGAAATTTTCCTGACAAGGTGAAATTGCCAGAGCATTGAAAATGGCTTGGCCAGATCATTACGAATTTCCACATCAAAGGGTGAATTGCTATCCAGGATTTGCGAGATGGGGTGCTCCTTAAAATAAGCGATTATCTGTGGCTTTGCTTCTATCGATATATTGTTATCTTGCGTAATTTCTTGTATTATCTGCTGGTTCATCTTGCCCTCGGCATCCCAAGTGAAGAGCAGCCCAATAACCGGGACTAAGAAGAGCGATAACAGCCCAAATAGAAAGATTTTCGTGATGTCTTTACGAAAAGACGCTGATACCTGCATAGTAATCCTCCAATAAAAAAAGTTATTCGCTATTACAATCAGGTATTCTTTACGTTATATTTTTATTGTATTAGCGAAGTCGTTGTGTTTATTATATCGAATTGGGCAAAGTTTGACGAGTATGCAACAGTCCATCTTTAATTACTTTTAATCAAATAGTAGTTGTACAACACGAAAAAACCGCCGGAGAAATCTCCAGCGGTTAAAAGTGGTAGACCAAACGATACTGATAAAATAATGTTAAAGGGGAATTTGGGCGTTTTTTAGTCTCTTTCCATGCTGTTGAGTAGAGATACTGATGATTGCGCAGAATAAAAATAACTATCAAGCTGCTAAATTTACTGACGGTCAGCTGTTGCCTTCGAGGTATGCAAACGAATAGTTAAAGAAGAAATGACCCGAAGGCAACCCCCGACCTTTACAGGAAACGGTTAAAGAAGAAAATTTGGGGGGCACATCCGGTGCGATAATCCGGTAATCAGAACCATCGTGCGAAATCCCACGCACCCATCTTCACCGCACACCCAGCTAATCCGTCCGCACCCCACAGGTTTATGGCAGTGAGTACAAAAATAGCCTTGCGTTACAGGTAGATAGATAAACCATATTTAATTGTCAAAGTGCCAGGGATATTTATATCTATTACTGTGGTAAGATATAATTGTTATAATTTATTCAGTAGTCTGTCTCCGAATTACTTAAATATGTTATACGCTTTTAATAAAAGATAAGGACTTGCTGACGTCTCCGCATACAAGGGCATAATGGCCATCAAGTTTCTCATTCAGAAACGTCTGGCACGCCGGTATGCGAACGGTCAGGCTATTTCGACAACTGCCGGTATGATGAGCGCTGGTGATTTGTCCCACGACGAAATGGATGCGTTCCAGGCTGGGGGAGATGCGTGCGAGCGTTACCGTACCGTGTTCGGGCAAATCGACCAGTACCGTGGCATGTTCGGATACGCCATGCCAGTCTTGAAAAGCATATTCACCGAGACCCGGCAGCATGTCTGGAGGAGCGACGCAATGCTCGATATCCACCGTGTCCTCGGAACGCGGGATGACGTTGCCCATGAAAGCAGGACGTCCCGCCAGATGAGTAAGCCGCATCGATGATAGCAGGCCATTCAGATCCATCTCGCAAGCCATCAACACACCCGTTCGATACAATTGAACCATTGCCACGCAGGGCAGGCGCAATTTATGTGGTGGCATGGCATGGCAATTAATGGCCGCGGCGCGGGCCTGCTCACGGGTGAGCACTTGCTGGATGGCCAGAAATAACCGCGCGTTTTCTCGAATAGCCTCGTGAGTACCTGCTGCTGTCTCCCGCGCCCCTTGCTCCCATTGATGCACTAAGGCATCGATCGCAGTAGTGTTTGTGGTGCCATGCGCCAGCATCGCCTCGATGTCGCATGTTACCAAGCGGATGCGCAGCTTTTCCCAGACTTGTTCGAGATCAGTTACTGAGTTTTTACTCGCCAACAAGTCGCGTGACACCTCGCCGAAATCAAACAATACGGCAGTGGTTTCTTCGAATGGGTAGTCGTGCCACTGATTCATACGATGCACTCCTCATTTCACAGTTATTTGATATTGGACTGGTACCCGAAATTTGGACATTTCATTAGACCACTTTCTGGATAGCTGATTCAAACTCAACTGGGTTTAAATTTCCCAGATATGAATTTATATGCTGCCGATTATAACATAACTTCGTTATATTCGAATATTTCCCTGCATGTTTCATCAATTGTTACAATGTGTTTTATCAATCAGTTAATTTATTATCGTAAAGAAGAAACTCTCTTTTATGAGCTATTTCTCCTGAAGTAAGTGGTTGCTTTCAAGGTATCCCAACGCTCAGATAAAGAAGAGCCACCCCGCTTCCAACCACCGACCAGCGTGGCAAAGGGTTAAAGATGATATTTAGATTTTTTCAACTACCTTTTTAATAATACACATTACATCATCTGATAATTTATTATGTAAACTTTTGCTTATTCAATCAAACTTTTAATTTTCAAAGCAATCTGTTTTAACGTTGTAGAATCAAGTCCGTCACGATTATTATCTTCAGATGTGAATAACGTTTCTCCTTCTATGAAACCATTATTTTTATACCATTGGTACTTCCATTCCCAGCCACGTCGATAGTCGTCTCGATCCATCATTCCAAGATGTTCCCAGATAATCAAATCACCATCAGCAGTAACAAAGGAGAAATCTGGACGAAGGTGCTTGGCGTCAACACTTCCTTCATAAAGCCGTTCATACTCATACTTAACATCGTTTTGATAAAGAATATTTGCTATTACAAGTTCTGACTTACTGCGTACTAGATGTCCTTTTTCTGTTTTGTGAATCAAGTGTTCGGCATATGGCACATCAACATCACCAAGTCTTACAACACCATTAAACAGGTTCGTATTGCGCCTTGCAGTCTCTGACTTTTCTGGACGAGTAAAATCATATAATACCGATGCATTATCACCTTCAACTAATAAAACCAGCTGTTTCCGCGAACGGGTAAGTGCTGTATAAATCAACTCACGTGAAAGTAATCTACAATTCTTAGGCAAAATAACAAAAACTTTCTTAAACTCACTACCTTGGGCTTTATGAACAGTTAAAGCATAAGCAAGTTCTAACGGTCCTGTACCACCTACAAAATTATTCTTATTATAACCGAATCTTAAATTTGGTCGGCCAGCAAAAAGTATGTTAAGAAAACCACTTTTACTATTTGCAACAAGACCAACCTCGCCATTTGCCAAATAATATTTATTTGTTGCACCATCAAATGCATCCCGCCATTCGTTTACAGTTTGTATAACTTTATCTTTTATGACAATATTCTGGTCACCTAAGCTAATTCCCCTGTGATTAGTAGCATCTTTAAGTTCTTTAGATCGATATTGATGCTGAATCCATCGGTTAATTTCATAAATTCCATGTGTATGCATTCTTACAGGAGATAAAATCTGCCATTGCTCACTCCCCTCTGGTGACTCAAAAGGAACCCAACCACGTTCATCAAGACCAAGTGATGTGTTAAAACCTGAAATATCTTCTTTATTCAACAATCCTAAATGTTTAATAAAAGATTCAGAAATCTCATGATGTAGTTCTTCAGTGTTTTTCCAAAAACGTATTTCAAGATCATTAAATGATTTGTTGTCTTCTAAATCACTCAATACTCTATCAGCATCCACTGGCTGTGGGTCTCGTGAGAACCATGATGCTAATCGAAGGGCATCAGATACATCATTTGAGTTTGCTGCAGTTCTCACTTCTACTGTTAACCTTGCAATAGCACCTGATAATAATGTTTCTCCATCAGCAGCCACTTTATCTGTATTTTCTAAATATGCAACCAAGTCAGCAAATGGTCGGCCTACACCTATAGGTGGTAACTGATTAGGATCACCTACTAATATAATTCGTTGCACATGTGCAAGATCAAGTGCTTCCAATACTGCCATCAGATCATCCATAGTAAGCATTGAACATTCATCAATTACAACGGTTTTTTCTTTACGATATTTTTCTTGTCCTTCAAAAAGTGGTCGCTGACGTTCGGTATCATATCGATTCAAACGGTTCAGAAACTGTGCGACAGTCATTGCTTCAGCATTGGTCGCTTTACCCAATCTTACCCTTGCTTTTCCTGTTGGTGCTAAAAATAATATTCCTTCTGATGCTATAGGGGCACACAACATTATAGCTCCCATAACTGAAGTTTTCCCAGTACCTGCACGACCGGTAAGACACGACAGACGTCTAGAACATATTATATCAAGTGCTGTAGATTGTTCAGAAATAGCACTTGTGTGCCTTGAATTTAGCGAATCATATTTACCACCAGCTTCAGTTATAGCGTCAATCAGTAATTTTGCCCAATTTTCTTTGATTATCATTAAAGATTTACAAGCTCGTTTGTCTAATATTGACCTTAATTTATCTTCTCTCTTTTTAAATTCAGAAAGTTGTAGTGCAGCTATTTTGTTCTTGTCAGTTTCTATTCCAATGTTTACAATTTCTACTACATTTTCCATTGAACTTTTATTTGTTATAGGCCAGTCTGTCCCTATAACACAAGGATGTGCAAGTGATAATTTCGTAACAGAATTTAAAGTTTCAGTAATACTTAGCAATGAATCACCATTTTTAGATGCCTCTCTAAGAACTTCAACAATAACTCCACGAATTCTGCGAGGATCATTAGTTGATGATACTGGTAATGGAATGCGAACAGGATGTTTTTCTGCCAGATTCGCTTCAGGTAGTAAACCTCTGTCTATCATACCTACAGAAACTGGAGAATCATTTTTATCACCAAGATCAACTTCACTCATTCGGTATGGATTCGCAATAATTTCTGCATCTGTGATATTTACAGCAGTTCCTTCAGATCTTTTCCTTTGATCAAACCATCGCATTGCTTGAGCAGGCGTTAATGCGAAGCGAGATAATAAAACCAATATATTTCGACGTTCTTCAGACAAATTAATCCAGCTATCATGAATAGCTGCAATATCAGGTGTATATGCTGGTTGTGGTGGACTGATTTTCCCTCTAATTAAATCATTAAACACAGGCCATGGATCAGAGTCAGATGCTACCATATCCGTAGCTATCATCTCAAGTGACAACGCAGTTCCTAATCGCATTCCTAACGCTTCAAGAACTGAACCAAAGCCAGGAAAAGCACCACGATCCTTCCAGACTGCAGCTATTTGTTTATTCAACCACTCTTCTCTGCGTTCCCATGGTCCTTTAGCTACGCCATGAGAACGTATTTTCCTAACCGATTCTAATAATCTAACCAATGTTGATAAAGCAATATCATTAGGAGCTAG
The DNA here is from genome assembly GCA_964573385.1 of uncultured bacterium. GTDB lineage: Bacteria > Armatimonadota > Hebobacteria > CAIYQO01 > CAIYQO01 > JBAXQQ01. The sequence continues at coordinate 13,561 of CAZNLA010000008.1, read as the reverse complement.
TTCAGCAGCATAGGAAAAAACTCGCATGTGAGCAGAATCAGCCTGAACAGCAATTTCTTTCATCAAATCTTGTCTTCTAATATCTTCTTCAGGATTACCGGTTGGCTCAAGATATTCATGATACGGAAGAAGGAAACCTTCCTCACCATCAGGTCGAATTGTATGTCGAAAAGACCTATCCCACATCTGGTATGATTTCTTTTTTCCATTTACATCAAAATATTTCGGAGGTGCAATAGATGATATTTCCCCTACGCCAACTACCAATCGTGAAATAGTATCACCAAGCGGTTGTCCTTCCTTACAATAAAAGAACACTAAAGATTTCTCTGGTTTAAGTCGACCAAAAAATAAATCTAATAATGAGTTTTGTCTTTCGCGACCAAATACCCATGCTGTTGAAAATGGTGCTTTCTCATCCTGCGGTAATGGTGCGGTAAGTTTTTCATCAATTCTTTTTTGTTCACTACGCAATAACCACCCATACGGAATTGCAAACGCTGAATATTCAGGCACATTCATTTTAGTAGGTAATATATCACCATGTGTTTTATTGCATATTTCCATAGAGGCATATGGATGGATAAACTCTCGTATCCACTCACATGGATTCATGAAAACTCCAGATTCCGCTTTACAAGGAGGTAATGCAGATGGTGAAATATCTTTCCACTGTTTACCAGCTAATTTAATTTCATCCTCATCTATTCTTGACTCGCGCACCCGGTCAAGTGCAACACAATAACAATTGTTAGCAGGATCTTTACATACAGTACCATTCCACTTTGAATCATGCCATGCAACTCTAACAGTTAAATGAAACATCATTACCTCCAAAATTATCTATTATATATTATCAAAATCTGACCAAAGAACAGCCAGAATATCCCAATAGGGTACTTTAAAACGATGATCTAATGACTCAAGTTTTACTACCAGACACTTATCTGCAATGTCAATAGTATTAAGTACAGGTGCGCAATCATTTAATCCTGTTGTATTTTCTCCTAACACTGCACGTCGAACTGTTATTAATTCATTCAATTGTTTAAGCAACTGCCAATCCTGCAACACTTCAGCATTTGATAAATCAGACTGCACTTGTATCCCAACAATAATTGACCGTTGATGTGATGATTCACCGGTAACCCTATCCTGAACACGATAAATAATAACAGGGTGCGTGAGTATATCTTTTGGAAATTTAGTAATAAATGCTTCTCTTTTTAGCGCATCATCCAATGATGTATCAAACAACTTATGACCGATACCAAGCAAACGTTTAGAACTTCCTTTAGATTTATCAAGACGATTAAACATCATGCCATCATACGACACTTGAATGTGACGATTTGCACGCCAGGATTCTGGAGTGTTAAATGAAAGAGAGTTTCCATCTTTTTTTATACGTTTACCATTTAATGACAATGCTAATTCAAAGTATGGTTGAAGATCCGGCAAATCAACTTGCGGTAATAATGATGACATTTGTTTATAATCAAACTTGTTTGAATGGCCAATAAGCTGTGTTACAGTATTTATAACATCGTCACCACCAAATGTTGTACTTTTAGAATCGAACCATTCATCCAATCTTTCTCGCGGCATATGAGTACCTTCAGAAAATACTTCCCTAAAGAAAGTTGATGATGTCATTCCCAATACTAATTGAAGCAAGTCTTCTGGTTCATCCATAACTTGTCCTAATGCTAATGTAATTCGTTCAAGTTTATTATTTAACTTTTCCCATACATTTGATTCAATAGTATCTGGATTTCTAAATGTAAGAACATCTACCCGGTGTTTTTGACCATAACGATTTACTCGTCCTACTCGCTGATGCAACCGCATCGGATTCCATGGCAAATCAACGTGAATAAGGGTATGACATCTCTCTTGCAAATCAATTCCTTCACCACCAGCTTCAGTTGAAATAAGAAATCGAACTTCACCAGAGTTTATTTTTTGTGCAGCATCTTCACGTTTAACAGAAATAGTACTTAATTCCCCATTCGGCATAACAACATCATCTAAACGTTCATCACCATTAATAAAAGTTACACTATCAGTTCCATACCTTTTAATCAGTGCTGACATTAAAAGTCCCTGGGTGGCTTTATATTCTGTAAAAAATAGAATCGAACGGTCTGTAAAACGCTCCTCAATTGATTTGAGAATAGCTGACATTTTTGTCTCATCAATAATCGCATCAGCAACTTGTATTAATGTGCGCAGTGAAGGTATTTCATTCTGCATTAGCAGCATAGCTGATGTTGCCATTTCTTCTTCTTGCTGTGCTAACTGGTCAAAATTACCAGTTGATTCGGCATCTTCATAAGAGCTCGTTGATACCGGATTGCCAGCAATGGAATTTTTAACATCATTTAACAAACGGTTCAACCGTCTGTTAAGTGCACGCCGGATTGCAGCAACGGAAGATGACGCCAGTTTTTGCATTGTTGTTAAAACTAACTTAACAGCTTCGCCTTCACTATGAGAAAGCCGTGATGCATAAGCACGACCTGTTTCAATGAAATGAGTTAACTGGTTATAAAATTCTTGTTCTTGTGGTGAATAATGATATTCTTCAGATGTAACATTGGGAGACTGAAATAATCTGTTGCCATGCAAATCTGTTACATTGCATTTATTATTCCTAATTACAACCTCAGGTAAATATTGCAACTGCTCTTCTAATGACGCCTTGGGATTAAACATATCTGGTTTTAATAATTTTAGTAAAGATAAAAACCCGTAATCTTTACCACGATGCGGGGTACCAGTAAAAAACAGCATCGAAGTAATTTTATCGTTTGTTGTAAGAGTATTCATCAACTCATATCCAAGAGTCATCCCGCCATGTTCATTTGCATTCAAGTGATGAGCCTCATCAACTATCACTAAGTCCCATGGTTCGTCATCAATCATTCGATCCCATCTTCCGTTGCGGTCTAAACGTAAAGTATGAAATGAAGCAACGACCTGCTGATGGGTAGTCCAAAATTTGCGTCGGTCAGTATCCTGATCAGCAGTATAGATTGCAAGACGGATATCAAACATTTCCCGCATTCGGTATTGCCATTGATCGACAAGTTGAGCCGGGCATAAAATAAGTAAACGTTTTACGGTACCATTTGCTAATAATGGCCACAGTACCATTCCTGCTTCAATAGTTTTACCTAACCCAACGTCATCAGCAACAAGCCATCGGCATGGCCACGTTGCGTTCACCCTGCGGCAAACCCATAACTGGTGAGGCAATAATTCAATACGTGCACGTGAGAAAACTCCCCAGGTATCATTAATTGACCGTATCGCTTCTGCCTGTAAACGATTTATTACTTCACCAGGTTTATCCCATGTAGATTGGCGAAGACGCTTGTCGAATCCGATAACAGGACATAATGATAATTTCTCGCATTCTTCAATCCCATGTCTGAAACGAATAACAGCTGTAATCTCTTCATCCACAACGACATTGCCTACACCGAATCGTTCATGTCTGACTAAGTCGCCTTTAATGTATGATGTTGTTGAAGTCATATTTATACTTCTCCTCTATTTTCGTCATCTACCCAATCAGGTATAACTTCTTGTAAAAATTCTTCCCATAGCTTTGGATTATTGGCAATGATCTGCAATGGTAAATCATAGTCACCTTGGAAAACACAATCTTCTTCTCCAAGATTTTCTTTCAAAAATTCGTATATGGCCATAGATTGTTCATCTCGTGATTGAATAGACTCAAGATTTTTACACCCAAGACGTGCCATCACGCGCCGAACTCGTTTTAACGGAACATAGCAATATGGATCAAGCCACTTTGCTTTTGCGATGCCTAAACGCTTTATTTCTCTAATGACAAATAAACGACCTATTCCCAGAACATTTGAGATTGGCGGTGCGTCTGGTCCTCCTCCCTGGAAATCAGGATTGCTTCTGGTGTTAAATAGAGCATCAGGATTGCAGTTGCGTAACTCATCTGCAGGTGTATTTCCAGTGATTTGTATGGCGTTAATATAGTCATCCGCCCAATTAGATAAAAAATAAAACGGGAAATATTCTTTCAGCCACTGGAAATATGTTAAATATTCCGATGGTCTTTGGAAATATTCATCAAGAATTTTTGATAATTGTTCTGCCGAAGGTTCACCTGCACCCAGCGCAGAAAGCCAGTTCTTTTCATAACATAATTTCAAAAATCCTAAATGTTGCACAGGTCGACGATTTCCCATCGTTTCCAAAGCTCCACGCATAAATAACATCATCCAATATTGACGTTGCTCCTTAGTGTTTTTATATTGCGAAGTAATTGCATCTAACATAACCGATGGATTTGGATAGTGAAGTTTATTAAAATCTGGTATATAGCGATCCCGGTTTTCATGCCACCACTCAGATATACGAGATATAACATATGATTGATCACTTACAGAATCAACATCTTCACCTATATTATCATCATCTATATAATTTTCAACAATGGACTGGTCTGGCAACATTTCTAATAAAGCAAGAACTTTCTTATATGTTTTATCATCATTAGAAAATAAAGACTGTATATAATCATGCTGATTCCACCACATTGGTTCTTCAATTTTAATAATTATATCTCTTATCTTTTTACTAAGTTCACCCTCTAAAAGGTATTTAAGGAAAGCCTTTTTATCATCATTTGAAACAGCATATTCACCCCAACTTGCAAGTGTTTTAGCGTCCGCACTCATAACACCCCGGCAAAGCCTGAAAAAATGCAGTGCATCATCTGTATAATCATCTGCAAGCAACCGGTTCTTTGGAGCAAATGATGCACGCAGACGTTCTTCCTGCGCGTCAACCCCTGTCTTATTTAGCGATATCAGCTCTGTTGCTTTATCACAACTGTCATCAGCTGTTCTAAAATATAATGATTGCAGAAATATCGATATTTCTTCTTCACCATCATTACTTAACTTAGTGATATTCTCCCAGCCTTTCAACCATTTGCCTAATCGACTCGCTATTTCAGAAGTGACAATATTATTATTACCAACAAACATTTCTATTATATTCTGAATGCGAATTTTATTTCTTTTTTCAGATGTTTTTATCATGGCATCTATACGAGTTCCTACCCGTTGTGATGATATTATTTTCCCTGGCAAAAGTTTCGAACTAACTTCATTCCAATTACTGGCCTCTAAAAATAATCCCTGATGATCAAGAATACCTACTGTTTCATATTCAATTAAATCTAATGACGTTAAAGTTTCATAGATACCTGGTAGACTTGTAGGAATAACCTTATATTTTTCAGTAAAGGCATTCATACCATTTCCAGTACCCCAGACTATATCCTGAATCAATTGCACTGCTCGATTTTGGTGATCCTGTTCATCCTGCAACCATCTTGCAATGTTAAAAGTTTCCCATATTGACTCCCAGAACTGATATGGTGAAATATCACCGGCAATACCCAATTCTTCCCGTAGCTTGTCCCAATTATCAGATGCAGTTTTAAACAATTCAATCAAACTTTTCTCTATCGAGAGTCCGATATTTCTAATTTCGTCTTTCTGATGTTCTAAAGCCGCTAATCTACCGCGACCGACATCAAGTGCAAAATCTCCATTAAGCGCAAAACCGGCAAAGATAGCTTCATCTGTTGGTGCCGTATTCCAGATAGAAGGAACATCGACATCAAACTTTACAACTCCACGTGCTGACAACTTTAATAATAATATGCCACGCGATGAATTACGGGTAAATAGTAAAGCCCTGTTGAATAAACTTGGTTCAGATGAACACCCTGTCATTATTGTTGTTGTACCGGATACTCTATCCGCTGTCCATGAAAAAGAGTTCGAACCATTTTCATGGTAATCACATTTACGTATAGAACGTGAAAAAGCAAGAAGTATCGGGATAAAACGTTGAAATTTTGTAACTAATTTATTCAAAGCATCAGTATTGATATCTTTCATCGCAATTATTGTAGATGATTTATTGTCATATTGTTCTGTGATATTTTTCAATTCACGACGTTCCTCAATAGACAATTGTTTAGGATACAAACCACCAACGACTACAAATCCTAATTCTCCACTCAATACTAGTGGATGCTCCGAAACAAGAAATATACTCTTGAATCCCAGTCCAAATTTGCCGGTTACCTGCACATGGTTATCTGATTTATCTGATGTTGATAAAAATAACATCTTTTCCAAATCACGGTGATAGCCTAAATTACGTCCTTGTTCTGCTGAAAATCCTGATTCCCTGAACATATTTATTGGTCGTCCCCAATGTAATAAATATACAGAATTATCCAGTATTTTAATAACTACTTTTTGACTTAATCCCATCTCCGTTTCATCATTATAATTCTTCATTTTTTGCAATTCAATGACAGCATCATCTGCATTTTGAAAAAGCTCAAAAAGAATTGACTCTTCACTGTATTGAAAATCACGCACTTTACCGCGGACAGCATTTAGTATGCATGATTGCACATCAGTGTCATTCTCAATCATTTGCTGAAGACCAGACAATAATGATTGTTGTTCATTGTTGATTGCAGTTAAATCATTATTTTGTGAAGATGTAATTCCACCTTGTTGATATTCCTGTTCGCGATACTCAATATCACGAATCTTCTTGCTTATATCTTTTAGTCGTTCATCCGATAAAGAACGAAGTTGCTGAAAATAAAATGGAGCATGTTTTATTACTATTTGTTGGGTAACAGCAATATCTAACTGATCACTTTCAGTTAATTGTTGCCATAATGATTCTAAGGATGAACTCCTCTGTTCAAATGCCCTTTTTAATAGAGTGTGGGTAGTATTAAGTAATAAATTGCTTAATTCAATTTTGGAATATTGATTAGGGTTAATTTTACGAATTTTCAATAGATATCGTCGATCATTAAATCGCCTTACCTCAAAAAATCCTATATCGCCTATAAATAATGTGTCAAATGTTTCATCTATGGGTGCCCAAAAAGGCACCCCACAAATATTCGTTACATACACTGAATTTGATGAAGAGATAACTTGTATAGAAAATCGCTGATGTCTCATGGCTTCATGAATAGTAGGTTCAGCAACAAACTCACGGTGGGAAAAATCTATCCATTGGCATTTATCACGCACATATTCCACACTTCTTTGCCCCAGATAATTGTGTGATAATGATAAAAATTCTGGTGCGTCACCTAAATATGCAATAAAAGCACCAATAACACCATCTGGAACCCGGCCTTCCCAACTTCTAAAGTAACTTGATAGAGTGTTAGCACTTTCAACATCATCAAGTTGTATATTCTGCGGAGTTTGTACAACTGTGGCGGCTTCAAAACCGGTATTATGACCAATAATATCAGCTAAATCATCAGCTATGATATTAGAAGGATTTACCCCATCTACATCCATACATAGCGATTTTGCAATTTTCCACTGTCCATATTTATTGCGTAAATATAATGTTAATAACAAACTTCGGTTATATTCAGGATGTCTTACTAAAATTCCAATAAACCATGCATGAACAATTACCATATTTACACGTTCATTAACGGGAAGCTGTTCAGCATTTATTTGTAAGGCTGTTATTATTTGTAATAAATCATTAATAGGCGGATTAATCAGCATATAATCAATTAACAATAAAGCAGCTTCAGGAGAAATATTATCATTAACTGCTTTTAATAATTCCAATCCTTTATGCCATGGTAATACAACACCTGCAGTCTGCAATAATGTCTGCAATCGAGTCATTTTAATATTTTCAGTTATATCATGGAAAGCAGCATTATTTCCGATGTGATAATCTGGTAAACTTTTTATACTTTCACCAATCAGTTCTACAGCGTTTAATATAGTCGCGAAACAGTGTTTACGCAAATAATTAATTCCTAATGATTGAACAACACCCGGCAGCAACATATCCTCATTATAAAAACTCCCTTGTATACCTTCATTATTAAACAATCGGGCAACAATATCTTCCATCCCGGGTATATAAACAACCTTGTGTGGTTCTATCTGTTGTTGATTATTATTTGATTTCAACCATGCTGTTTGTGACAATAGTTTAATCACATCGTCATTAATCTCATTGTCATCTATATTACTCAACGCAGTCATGATATCATCACAGAATCTAACAGGTGACTCCTGGGATAATACAATCTTTATTAATGCAGAAATATCCCATGCTTTTACATATTTTTTATAAATATCTGCAATCTCATTGTTATCTGGAACTCTTAACAAAATAACATCATGTTCAATTTCTGATGGCACTTTTAAATCAGTCTTATAATATGTCTCATTATTAATATTTACAAAATCACCTGTTATAGCCTGGTGTATTTTAATTTTTTTCCATAATTGTTCTTTATCTTTTAACTCACGCAGCAGCATATGACGCTCTTCTTCTTTAAAATCCGAACCTGTTATATTTTCACATTGATGTCGTTCCATCTCATCAATTACAGTATTTTTATCAATAACCTTAATATTAAATTCATCACGTCTCAATAATACTCTTACCAAATTATTATCTACCAATCTCCAGCGTTCACCTGATAGTGATAAAATTTTATCTTCAACTTTTTCCCATAATTTATTATGCTGGCTGACTGCTAGCAAGGAAATGTTATCTTCTTCATATCTCTCAGGTCTGTTATGTAGTAAATAACGGATAGCACGATGATGATTTCTTTTTTCATCATCTTCAGGAGTATCATTTGAAAGAAAACCTATTAATGCATTTCTATTCTCAGGTGATGACAGTGAAGGCTTATAAGATAACAGATGACGTACAGTATTCGCGTTGCAATCAGGTATAGTATTCTCACCAGATAAAGTTTTTGATATATCACGGAGAGCACCTTCTACAATACTGTAAATACATTGTTCAGGTAACGCATCAATCATTGCTTTAACACATTGACTCATAGATCTGTCAATGAGAAAAAGCTGATTGTTTTTTAATAATAAGTTGATATCATTCCAACTAACGGTGTTTCTTTCGCTATTCTTACGATTTATCACGTCAAATACTTTATAATTCCCAAGACCTTGGAATAATTCATCATGCTGAGAATTACAAGCATTTATAATTTCATTCGCAACTACACTTTTATTGGGTATTTCTTTACAATTCTCAACCCATTTTAATACTTTTCGTGCATCTTCTAATGTAAGTATTTTCGCGTCATTACTTAAGTTTAACAATGATTTAGGCAATATCAGGGTATTTAACTTTAATGCACCCACACTATTCCAAAATTCTTTATTTATATTTGCTGACTGTAATTGAATGTATCTCGGTTGAGGAAATGATTCAATAAGTAATTTTATTGGTATTTTTAATGAATCATCAAGTTCTGTAATAAGTTGTTGAATGACACTAATTATGGATTTCAATGCTTCTTCACTAATTGAATATCCTTCCTGTTTTATTAATAGGGTAATATATTCCAGTTCCTCAGGACTTGATATATTTTGCCGACATAAACCCTTAACCAGTTCATTGAGTTTTTCACCCCAGGAAACTTGATTATATTCAGCACATAGCGAAGGCCAACCTTGAAAAGTAACATTTTCTCGTTTACAGATATTAACTAAGTCAGGGAATATTTTAAAAGGTAAGTTTAAATCGTCTGAATCTGGAATGCGCAGAATTGATTCATCTTTTTTCAGCAGTAACCAGCATGGACCATCAACAGTCAGTTTTGCTACCCATTTTCTATCTTTACAAATAATTTCACGATTTTCCTTATCCGAGAAAAAACTGGTATAGCAAATTGATTGCGTGATTTTTTTTATTTCATCATGATTAAATTGGATTTTTTTTATAAATCGTTCAAAAGTTGGCAGTACATTAGGAAATACACCATTATTTAGTAATGCTTTATTCCATTCTATCTGTACCGGATTTTCATCTATATTGCTATCATGTCCATATCCTTCTCTTTTTAACTTAATATGTTTACGACCAGAATCAAGAAAAAAACATCCATGAAGAAGCAATTGAATATTGCACGAAATTTCTAAATTACGTTCATCAAATGGTTCCTGTAATGGTAAAAATACTGCTGGTAAAATCTGCAACTTTCCTTTTTGTCCATCAATAACAGGTGAATGAACCCAAAATGCTCCGGTATGTGGTACATGTTCTTCCGGAACAATTTCAAGTTCATATTCCTCAGTTATTATTGAGCGATTTGGCCATCCATCTTGATTGCGAAAATTCTGATAAATTTTCCCATTAAGTAATTTTTCAGTACCAATAACTGTGACTTTCAATCCGCTTGATTCACATTTTAAATGTGTATCTAAATCTTTAATACTCCCCGGTTTTAATAATTCAGGTCGTTCAGGTCCAATACATTGTTCTATATTTTCCGCAAAACTAATTGTAAACTCAGAAAGCCATGCATCGTTAAATTTAGAAAATGATACGTTCTTGACATTTCTTAATAATGGCATCATACCTGAGATAAGTTGTTCTGATGCTTCTGTTTGTATATCATTAAATTGCGGAAACCGTTGTACCAATGGTTTTTCATTTTCAAGAATACTTCGATTCCGCAACGGAATCCATAAACAAAACCAGTGTTTCATTTCTTTTAACCACTCTGATGTGGCATTAATTAACTGTTTTTTTGCATCTTCATTAAAATTTTCTTCCCATGATGGATGTTTTTTTGTATCAGACCACGGGTTGAGAACATCAACAAGAGGAAACCCGTTAGAAGCTGGTTGATTCGGTGAAGCAATATAAAAATATGCTTCGCATAAATGAAAAATACTTTTCATACCAAGGCCAAACTTCCCGATGGATTTAGCATCATCTACTTTTGACCCTGTACCAATTCGGTGGATTTTATCTTTATGAGTTGCCAAAAACTCGCCATCATTTGCCGCCAGCATGGCTGGACACTTTAATAGCGGGTGACAGCTATTACTCATACCAGGGTAATAGCCAATATTAAAATTTTCAGCTTCTGCATCATCAGCATTTTGAAGCAGTTCTTTTATTACAGCACTGGCTGGATACTGATCTTCAAGAAGATTCTTCAGATAATTAATATCTTCAGATGGATCATGATAAAATCCTGGCATATTTCAATCCTTTAATATTAAACTTAAATCAATATTTTTTTCTAAAGTTTAGTTATTTCTGTTTATAACTAAACTTTATTTCTGTATTTCCACCAATATTTCGAAGTAGTTTATTACGAACATTAAATGGCAATGAGTCAAAGTGTTCTTTGAGTTCTTCGATAGTAACATCTGACTTATTTTTTAGTTTTATAGCAGAACCATATGGTTGTTCTATATGATTATCATCTTTATCATAATTATTACCATATATTTCATCTACAATCCATCTGGAATCTTCATTTTTATAACAAATCCAAACATCACCTTTTCTTCTTAATTTATACCACCGAACTTGACCTTGGCAATGTTCTCTATTGTATGCTTCTGTTGATTCAGTTTCCGGCGCTTTAAAATAGCCGATGTCAAATATTTCTTTGTTGCGGGGATCCGTGTTAAAACCTTCTTTTTTTTGAGTTTCTTGTGTCATTTTCTTCCCCCATAAATTTATTTCTGTCAGACTTCAAAATTAATCTAACAAGAACATTATATCTATAAAGATATTTCATGGCAATAAAGCCGACTCAACAGTTTAGTATCAGATTATTCTGGATAGTTAATTTACGTTTCCACTTAACTCCCTTTAACCTTAATCTTTTTAAACGCTTGCTGCATTGATGAAGTTCCTCCTTCTGGCCAGCCTTCTACTTTTGTTATTACTTTTCTTGCTTCCTCGCAGCTTTCTTCTGTTACGTTGTCAAATAGCAGTGATGCGATTCCTTCTGTTATTAATGGCACATTGGGTACTGCAAGCCTGATACCGTTTATGTATGTGTAGTGAACCAGGAAAATTGCTTCTTCACAGTTTACTGCTGGTTTCATTGGAATTAATGTGTCGTATTGATATCCACTATCACTATCATCTCTAAAGCATTTAGCGATGTTTAATGACCTGACTAATGTTTCTATCAACCTATCTTGAATACGAAATTGTTTTTCAAATGAATGTGTTTTGAGCAAATTACACATTTGTTCAATACTCAATCCATCATTCGATTCATCCAATTTTTTCCAAAGATAATTTATCAACTGTTTTCGGTGTTCCCATGGCAATAATTCTACATGCTTTTTCTTTTGAAGAATTTGCTTGTAACTGTTTCTTGCCTGCATTGGCGAGTCGAATACCAATGAAACCATATCATCGTTTGGCAAACTATTTACTTTTGACAATAATTGTGTAGATGGCTGAAAATCACAATCGAAGCGAAAGTCACCTTCGGGTTTAAGAATAATATGTACAAATCCCTCGTTTTGTGCGGCTAAAGCAAACTCTTTAAATGTGATATAACCAAACCGTGATGGATCAAAGGTTGAATCAAGTTGTTGCATAAACATGCGTGTATTTGATCCCAATGCTGACAAACCTCGTCGCGCTAGCATTGATACCGTTCTGGATAATAGACTGAATGCTTTTAATGCATCAGTAGATAAATCAGATAAAATGATTACCTGATTGATTTTATCAGGTGTTATATTATTAATAGGTTTTTCATATTTATGTATATCAGGATTTCCAGCCGCTGTAATTTCAATTTCAACTTTATTTTCACCAGAAGTTAAAATTGGAATTTCCGGCATTTCTTCTGTTATATCATCTATCAATATTTCATCAAGGAATAAAAACATATCACAAGCTAATGTTAAGTCTCGACTGCTGCTGCCTTTTACCCCAATACCCATGACAGTTTTACCATACCGTTTTATTTTTTGAACCAGTGGTACAAAATCACGATCACCAGCAATAATCACTATAATGTCAGGTGCAGATGGCAATAAAGCCATTTCTAAGGCATCAACTGCAAGACTTATATCAGCGGTATTTTTGCCGCAATTGTCTGTTGATAATTGTGTGAACTCAACAATATTACTTCTAAAATCATTTATATGACGATTAATTTGCGGATTAATCCAATTCCCATAAGCTCGTGCAAATATTATTTGTCCTTCCTCGCGTATCCTATCCATCACCGGATGTAATGCAACTGACAAACCTGCTTTATCTGCCTCAATGACTAAATTTTCAGCATCAATAAAGATTGCAACACGATTATACTGTTTTTGAAGTGGAGCCATTGTATAACCCTCGCTTTCCATTTCATCTTATATTATAAAATTGCATTTATCAGTCATTTATGATAACAAATAACATGGTTAATATTTAAGATGTTATTAATATTAACAAACCAGCATTACAAAATTCTGTCACTTAACTTTTGGATAATATTTTTTTTGAAATATTTTTCTATATAGTAATATAATGGAATAAGCTATGAAAAATAAGACTTTGGGGATAATTAATTGTGAACCGGCATGCAATTTTGACACACCTTCGGCATTGACTATAGATAATTGATGGGTTCAGATATTTTCATGTTTGCCGGAGCGGATAGGTTCGTGAAAGCGCATCT